>JAQGLQ010000520.1 GCA_028292785.1 Noviherbaspirillum sp.
GAAGGCGCGCACCGGCGAATTGACGCCGCCGGGCGTGCTGATCTGCGCACGCGCGAAGAGTGTGTCGTTTTTGGAAGTCATTCGGAAACCCGGAAAAGAATTATTGGTCGGAGTCGAGGCCCGCTTCACGCGCCCAGAAATAGCGGTCGGGCGTCAGTTTGCCCATGCCGAGGCGAAGCGCGCCGGAAAGCGCCGCGTGGGTGAACTCCTGCGCTTCGAGCACTGCTTCCGGCACTTCGAGTCCGTTGGCGAGCATTGCCGCGATCGTTGCGGACAAGGTACTGCCGGCGCCGCTGAACGATCCTGGCAACCGTTGCCATGCGTCCTCGCGCACGAGGCCGCTTTCATCAAACAAGGCATTGTTGACATCATGGACATCGCCCGGCATTCCCGTCACGAATACATATTCGCATCCCATGTCGATGAGGCGCATCGCGTCGGCGGCGGTGGTGTCGTCGTTCGACGGGTCGCGCCATGTTTCGGCAAGCCGCGAAAGCTCCACCGCCGAGGTCAGGAATACGGTGGTCTGCGGCACCAGCAACTCGCGAATCGCGGTCAGCATGTCCTCATTGTCCGATCCCTGATCCGGCATGGCGGACAGGAAGGGGTCGAGTATCAGCGGAATGTCGGGATAGTCGGAGACAATTTCGGCAATCACCGAAATATTCTCGATGCTGCCGACGGCGCCGACCTTGAACGCCGCGACCGGCATGTCCTCCAGAACTACGCGAGCCTGGTCGGATACCCAGTCCGCATCGATGACCTGCATGTCCTCTATGCGGGCCGTGTCGCCGATGAAAATGGAGGTGACTACGGATAATCCGTGGCATCCCATCGCCGCAAAAGAAGCGAGGTCGGCCTGAATGCCAATTGCACCGATCGGATCGGTTGCGCCGAATGTCAGAATCGCGGGAGAAGATTGGTTTTGCACGGCGGGTAGATTAAGATAGCTGACTTTGCATTTTACTTGATTGAAGGGCAGTCAACTGTGAGTAATAACGAAACTACAATTCAGGAATTCAAGACTTGGATGTGCCTCATCTGCGGATGGGTATACGATGAGGAGGCAGGTCTGCCGGAAGACGGAATCGCGCCGGGCACCCGCTGGGACGATGTGCCGATGAACTGGACCTGTCCGGAATGCGGCGCGCGCAAGGAAGACTTTGAAATGGTCGTTATCTGACTTTCAACATGATACGTCCCTGAAGGACCATGTCATTTCTGTTAGTGCCATAGAGGCGTTAGCTAAACGATCACGGAAAAACCACGCTGGCTGACGAATGCGTATTTAGTTGTTCCAAAGCATCTTGCTTTTTGTAATAGTTGCGCCGTATATTGGACGCTCTTTAAAGAGAACACGCCATGACAACATCAGTGGACAGTGCCAGTCTCAAGATAATGGTGATCGACGATAGCAGCACGATTCGTCGCTCCGCCGAGATTTTTCTGGGTCAGGCCGGATACCAGGTCGTCCTTGCCGAAGATGGTTTCGATGCGCTGGCAAAGATGAACGACTATAAGCCCGCGCTGATTTTCTGCGATATCCTCATGCCGAGACTGGACGGCTATCAGACGTGCGCGCTCATCAAGAAGAGCACAAGGTTCAATACTACTCCCGTCATCATGTTGTCGTCGAAGGATGGACTGTTCGATCGCGCACGCGGTGCGATGGTCGGATCGGATGCATATCTCACCAAACCATTTACCAAAGACAGCCTGCTCAAGACGGTACGCGAGCATACGGCTCATGTGCTTCCGGCGTAATTTTCCAAAGGTTCAAGATGGCCATACAAAAAGTGCTTGTAGTCGATGATTCGCCCACCGAGCGCTATTTCCTGACCGATATCCTGATCAAGAATGGATACTCGGTGTCGACCGCTGAAAATGGCGAAGAAGCTTTGCTTAAGATAAAGGCGGACAGACCCCACCTGATCCTGATGGATGTGGTCATGCCGGGGCAAAACGGATTCCAGGTGACGCGTTCGATAGCGCGCGATCCGGCCACGGAGAATGTCCCCATCATTATCTGCACCAGCAAGGGGCAGGAAACCGACCGCATCTGGGGTTTGCGTCAGGGCGCGCGCGACTACATCGTGAAGCCGGTGGACCCTCAGGAACTGCTGGCGAAGATCAGCGCGCTCGGATAAGAGACCTCCATGAACGATCACGATTCGGATCTTGCCTCGGATGCAGTAATCACCAAACCCGACCGAGGTGCGCGCCGAACGCGACTGCGAGAATTCCAGGCCCAGCTGGTGGAGCGGATGCAGGCTGCGCGCAGCGGCGAGCAACAGCATGCCAGCCAGCTTGGCGTCGTGATCGGACAAATGCGCTGGCTGCTAAACCTGCAGGAAGCAGGCGAAATCATGTCGGTCGGCGCGATCACGAAAGTACCGCTGACACAAGCCTGGTTTCTCGGCCTTACGACCAATCGGGGCAACCTGATCAGCGTCATCGACTTTGCTGCATACCTGGGCGGGCCGCCGACGCATATCGACAAGGAATCCCGCATCGTATCCTTTGCGCCGGCGCTGTCATTCAATAGCGGTTTGCTGGTATCGCGGATCATGGGTCTGCGGAACATGTCCATTATGGAGCTGCAGCCCATGCCGCAAGATCCCTCCCCGCCGTGGTCGCGCAATCGTTATGTCGATCAGGATGCCCAGGTCTGGACCGAATTGAGCTTGTCGACGATTATTCAAGATCCGCAATTTTTGCACGTCGGTTTATGAGCCGTAACATTCTGTGCGGGTATTAAATCGTTATCAGATTTAGGAGAGTCAGTAATGGCGTTTACAGTTCCGTTCCTTTCCAGGGAAAAGAAAAATGAGCCTGCCGAGGATGGGCGCGCAGCCAGCCATGAACCCGCAGCGCCCGATATGTCAGCCGACGCCACCAACGCAACCCGGCGCATCATCGAGGCTGTCGAAAAGGCGAAGGCCGAGGTCATGTCGCCTCACGCCGGCATCATGGGGCGTGCCAGCCTGCCTCCGAACTCCAATCTGAATGCGACATTCATCGGCGATGCGCTTGAAAAGGGCGGCGATATCCGGCTGCCCCTCATTGGTCATCTGCCCTTGCAGCGCCAGGTCCGGACTCTGCTGGGCGTATTCGGTGCGGCGAGCCTCTTGGGCGTTGCCGGCGTATGGCTGAATTCGAGCCATTCCATTCTCGCTTCCACCCAGACCCAGATTGCCGGTGACGCCCTGATGCACTCACAGCGTATCGGTAAGGCAGCGCCAAACGCCATTCAGGGCAACCTGGAGGCGTTCAAGCAGCTCGAGGAAAGTCGAACGGAATTCAACCGCGACCTCTCGGTGCTGCTCAATGGCGGTGAATACCAGGGTCGTGAAATCGATCCGCCCAAAGCGGACATGAAGCCTGTCCTGGATCAAACCCAGAAATTGTGGACGAATTCGAACAAGGCCGCCGACACGATACTGAAGCTGAAAAAGGAATTGACCGGTTTTGGCGCCACGCTGCAGAAACTCAATTCGATGTCGCCGGCGCTGCTCGAGGTGACCGAACAGGTCGCGGCCCTCAAGGCGCAGGCCGGCGCATCGGCGCGCGAAATCTCGGCCGCCGGTCAGCTGGTGATGCTGACACAGCGCCTGGGACGTAGCGCGAACGAGTTCCTCACCTCCGAAGGCGTGAACCCCGAAACCGCCTTCCTGCTCGGCAAGGACACCAATACTTTCCGTGATATCACGGAAGGCTTCCTGAAGGGTAGCGAGGTGCTCCGGCTGACGGCGACCAAGGACGCGGACACCCGCGAAAAACTGCTTGAACTGCAAACGGTCTTCGGCCAATACCAGCAGTCGGTCGCCGACATCCTCGGCAACCTGCAGAATTTCGTTGCTGCGAAGCAGTCGGAACAGCTCGTGTTCGCCGAGAACGAAACGCTCAAACAGCACCTGACCGACCTGCAGAAAATATATAGGGGTGAGGAAGATTCGATCACTTGGCCATTGCTGCTGATGATCGGAAGCGCGATCGCAGCGCTGTTGTCTGCGGTCGGCATCGCGCTGGTGCTCCTGCAGGACAGCCGTAACCGTACCAAGGATGCCGTCTTGCGACGCGAGGAAGCGGAAGCGCAGCGCTTGCAGGCGCAGAAGCAGGAAGAACAGGCCAAAGCGGCCAACGACCAGAATCAGGCCGCGATTTTGCGCCTGATGAACGAATTGCAGGAAGTGGCAGACGGCGACCTGACGGTACAGGCCACGGTGTCCGAAGACATCACGGGCGCGATCGCGGACTCGGTCAACTACACGGTGGAAGAGCTGCGCGGCCTAGTGGGACGAGTGACGAAAACCGCCGAGCAGGTCACCTCCGCATCCAACCAGGCACAGAGCATTTCGGATGAGCTGCTGCTCGCTTCGCGCAAGCAGTCTCGCGAGATTCAGGAAACTGGCCAGGCGGTGCTTGATATGGCGGTGCAGATCACCGACGTGTCGAAGTCGGCGAACGAATCGGCCGAGGTTGCGCGCCAATCGGTGTCCGCTGCGGAACAGGGCGCAAAAGCGGTGGAAGACGCGATCAAGGGCATGAACGAGATTCGCGAACAGATCCAGGAAACCTCCAAGCGGATCAAGCGTCTGGGCGAATCCTCGCAGGAGATCGGGGAAATCACCGAACTGATTTCCGACATTACCGAGCAGACCAACGTGCTGGCGCTGAATGCGGCGATCCAGGCGGCATCGGCGGGCGAGGCAGGGCGCGGCTTCTCGGTGGTGGCGGAAGAGGTGCAACGGCTCGCGGAGCGGTCCGGCGAGGCGACCAAGCAGATCGGCGCGCTGGTGCGGACGATTCAGACGGACACCCACGATGCGGTCGCGGCGATGGAAAAATCGACGCAGGGTGTGGTTGAAGGCGCCAGGCTTTCCGACGCCGCCGGCGCGGCGCTGTCGGATATTCGTCGGGTATCGAACCAGCTGGCGGAGCTGATTCAGGCCATTTCATCGGCGACGGAACAGCAGGCTACCTCGGCCAACGGTGTCGCGCGGAATATTCAGAACATCCTTACCGTTACCGAACAGACGAAAGAAGGCACCCAGCAGACGGCACAGTCCATTCGCGAACTGTCGAAGCTCGCTGAAGAACTCAAGAGTTCGGTGTCGCGTTTCCGCGTGACGGCCTGATCAACGTTCTCGAGGCCCGGGCTGTTTGCGGCCATTAGCGATACGCGGCGATAGATCATTGGGACCATCTATCGCCGCCCGACCCCCATGAGGCAGTCATGACCAGCCCTACTTCCACCTTTTCTCCAGGCGATCAACATTACTTCGACACAGGACCGCTTTCCTGGGTGATAGGTGAAATCCGCGAAGCGCTCAATCGTTCAAAAGCGGCGCTGCGAGAATCAGTCGCGCAGGATGACGACTCGCGAGTCACAACATTGCGGCATGCGAAGAGCTATCTTCATCAGGCCCATGGAGCATTGCAAATCGTCGATGTCGACGGCGTCGCCATCATTACCGAGACCGTTGAAGATCTTCTCGATCGAATCGATTCCGGACAGATCGGGCTGACGGAAAGCCTTGTATCGGCGGTCGAGCATGGCTACCAGGCGCTCGCCGAATATCTGGAAGAGCTGTTGTCGGGCGCGCCGCACCAGCCTGTCCGTCTTTTCCCGTATTACCGCGCGCTGCTTGAAGCGCGGGGCGCGGAGCGCATTCATCCGGCGGATCTGTTTTTCCCCAACCTTTCCATCCGGCCGCAGTTTCCCGTTTCCGAAGCGTCCGCAGCGTCCGCAACGCAACCCGGTGATTACGTCGTCCTGCGGCAGCGCTTCGAACGGGCGCTGCTGCCATTCCTGAAAAGCAGCAATCCCGAGGCGGAAAAGGCGAACGCCGCCGTCATGCGCGATCTGATCCACGAAATAGAACGCAAGCAAGGCAATCATCAGTCGCGTGGATTCTGGTGGGTGATGCACGGCTTCGCGGAAGCCGTGGCGGCCGGCCAGATCCGCAACGAGATCTACGTCAAACAGGTTTTTGCACGCATCAATCTGCAGATGCGCCGCCTCAGCCAGGGCTCCTCGAGCATTGCGGAAAGGCTGTTGCGCGATGCCCTGTTCTTCATTGCGCAGGCTGCGCACACGTCACCCCTGGCACGCCAGATCCGGAGTGTGTACCAGCTGGATGGCCTGGTGCCCGAAGATTACGAGAAAAAGCGTTACGGGCAAGTCGACACGGACGCGCTGGCCGCGGCGAAGGAGCGCCTGTCGCATGCCAAGACCATGTGGAACCGCATCGCTGGCGGGGATGTCAGCGTGGCGCATTCCTTCGAGGATGAAATGCATGGCTTGTCCGACGCAGGCGGCAAGCTCAATACCCCGTCGTTCGCCAAGCTGTTGCGCGAGCTGAGCGGCATAGCGCGGCACGCCGCGCACGCCGGCCCCGGCGACATCCTGGGCCTCGAGATCGCGACCAGCCTGCTGTTCGTCGAAAATGCGCTCAACCAGATTGGCCATCTGCCGGAAAATTTCGCCGAACGTGCCGAGTCGATGACCGCGCGCCTGCTGTCGATCGTCGCCGGCGAAAGACCGGTCGATTCGGCCGAATGGCTGAATGAAATGGCGCGCGAAGCGCAACAGCGCCAGACCATGACGGCCTTGGGCACTGAAATGCAGTCGAGTCTGCGCCAGGTCGAAAAAATGCTGGACGAATATTTCAGGAATCCGTCTCAGCGGTCTGCGCTGGTTCAGCTGGATCACGTTTTGCATCAGATCGAAGGTGCACTCGCCATTCTCGACCAGGATGATGCGGTGAGCACCGTGCAGCACACCAGAGCCGCGGTACAGCGTTTTACCGCGCTGGAATCGGAGGCCGTCCCGGAACAGCAGGATTTCCAGCATGTGGCGCAGAACGTGGGGGCATTAAGCTTCTTCATCGAGTCGCTGCAACTGAATGGGGAGAATGCAAAAAACCGCTTTTCCTTCGATCAGGAGCGTGGTGTCTTTCATGCGAATCTGATCGAGCCCAAGAGCACGGTGACGGACGTGGTCGTCGACGATACGGAACAGGCATCCGTGGAGCAGGAAGGCGAGCCACCTTTTCCCGATCAAGCTGCTGCCCCTTCCACCGTGGAAGAGGAGCTCGCTCATCATCAGCGCCGATCCGCCGAATTGGCGGCTTTCCTGGTCGAGCAACCGGAAAATTCCGTCCTGCAAGCTCAACTCAAGGAATCGCTCGAAAAAATCCGGCTGGACGCGAGGCTGATAGACCATCAGGAGGCAGGCGACCGTGCAAAGACCGGCCTCGATCTGCTGGCGCGTCCCGACTTCGCGGCTTCGCAGAGCGCATTGGCTGACATCCTGGCCGTGACCGCGACTCCCCAGCCCGCAAGCGAACCGCTGCCGGCGCCCGCAGCAGCCGCGCCCGCCCCGGATACCGACGAAGCGGCGGATGCTGAACTGCTCGAAATATTTCTGCTCGAAGCCGACGAAGTGCTCGCATGCATTCGCCAAACCCTGCCCGAATCGCGCAATGCACCGCATAGTCAGGAATGCCTGACCACCCTGCGAAGATCTTTCCATACTCTCAAGGGCAGCGGTCGCATGGTCGGCCTGACTGACCTGGGAGAAGCCGCCTGGAGCATAGAACAAGTCCTGAACGTGAGACTCTCCGAAGCGAAAGCCGGGGATGCCGATCTTTATGCGCTGCTCGACAAGGCGGCTGACCTGATCGAAGGATGGGTCGAGGAAATCCGGCGGACAGGCCGATCCGGCGGCACTCCGCATGCGCTGATCGCCGCGGCGGAATGCGTCAAGGCGGGTGAGCCCTTCTTGTATGAGGAGGCGGAGCCGCTGCGCGTTGAAGAAGTGACTGTTGTGACGGAAGCATCCGCCCTACCATTGGAAGACGAAGCTGAACCTTCCGCGCCTGCCGCCGAAGTCTTCAGCGCGAACGACGGACTGCCTGAAGAATCACCTGCCGCGGACTTCGATCCCGACACACCGGTTGCGATAAGTGAATCTGCGCTTTCGATCGCGCCGACCTCATACGACGCAACGGAAGCGGTCAACGAATCCGCTACAGAACCGGTTGCGGCGAATGCCGTGCCTGTTCTGCCCGAGCCTGAAGAAATCGAACTGTCCGGCGCCGATCCGGTGATATCCCACACGGATGAAATAGCCGCGCCTTCGGAAGAAACAGAGCAGCCCGCCGAGATGCTGGCCTCAAGCCATGGGGACGATGCGCAGCCACGCGAAATCGCGGTTGACCTGGAACCCGCGCCGGTGGCGGAGGTCATCGAATTCCCGACCATGAGCGCGCCGGAAGTCAAGCGCAACGATAACGTCAAGCGTATCGGCGATCTCGAAATCAGCGTGCCGCTGCACAATATTTATTTGGCTGAAACCGATGGATTGGTGCGCGTGCTGGCGCAGGATATTTCCGAATGGCGCCATGAACCCGAGCGCTATGTCGCGACGCAATCCGTTCATGCCGCACATTCCCTGGCCGGCAGTTCGGCGACAGTCGGATTCACTGTGCTGCAGGAAGTGGCGCATGCGCTCGAAAAGGTGTTGCTGTTCCTGTCGAGAAGGCCGGTGCAGCTTGCGGAGGACGATTTCGATACGCTCGACGACAGCATTGACCGAATGAAGTCGATGCTGAAGAAGTTCGCGCTGGGAGAAATGCCCGGCGCCGAGTCCACCTGCATTCTTTATCTGAACAGGATGCTGCGCAGCCTCGACCAGCGGTCGGGATTCCAACTGCATCCCGATCTTGCGGAAGAGCCGCCGGAAGAACAGGCGGGCATTCCCGTCAATGCACTCCAGGCGGAGCAGGCGCCGGACGCATACGATGCCGCACAGCTCGCTCAGGTCGGTGCGATGGATGCCGTCGCTTCCGCCGCGCCCGTTCCCGAGCCTGTGCACAAGGCCGCTGTTACCGATATTCCGGGACTCAAGGACGAGCTCGACGAGGATTTGCTGCCGGTCTTTCTCGAGGAAGGACGCGACATGCTGCCCCAGGTGGGACAGGCCTTGCGCTCATGGCATGAACAGCCGGGCGACCCCGGGTTTGCTCAGTCGTTGCTGCGTCTCCTGCATACGCTCAAGGGCAGTGCCCGGATGGCTGGCGCCATGCAGCTCGGGCAGCATTTCCACGAAATGGAAACCCGTATCGAAATCCTCACGCAGATGGCCTCGCCGTCGGCATTGGCGATCGAGGATCTCCTGATACGCTACGACGATGGATTGCATCTGTTCGAAAGATTGCAGGGCGCCGAAGCGGTGCCGCCGATTGAAGCGCCGGCGACGGAATTGCGCCCGGTGAGTCTCACGTCGGCGGCGGTGCGCACCGGTGTCTCCGCCGCGCCATCGGTGCCGAAGCCGGCCAGCGCTTCGCCCATTCCTGTTCCGCTGGTCCGGGTCCGCGCCGACTTGCTCGACCGGTTGGTGAACCAGGCGGGCGAAGTGTCGATCGCGCGTTCGAAGCTTGAAACCGAAGTGGGCGCATTGCGGCAATCCATGTCCGAGCTGACGGAAAACGTGGCGCGTCTGCGCGGCCAGTTGCGCGAAATCGAAATGCAGGCGGAATCGCAAATCACTTCCCGCATGGCGCATTCGGCCGACCGCGAATTCGATCCGCTGGAGTTCGACCGCTTTACCCGTCTTCAGGAATTGACCCGAATGATGGCCGAAAGCGTAAGCGACGTCAGCTCGGTGCAGCAGAATCTGAACCGGACGATCGACAGCGCGGTCGACGACCTCCTGATTCAGGGCAGACTGACGCGCGACCTCCAGCAGGACCTGATGCGGGTGCGCATGGTGCAATTCGCAAGCATTTCCGAGCGCCTGTACCGGGTTACGCGCCAGACCGCGAAAGAAGTCGACAAGCGTGTCAATCTCGACATCCGCGGCGCCTCGGTGGAAGTCGATCGCAGCGTGCTGGAAAAAATGACCGGGCCGTTCGAACATCTGCTGCGCAACGCGATCGTCCACGGCATCGAGTCGCGCGCAGCGCGGCGTGCTGCGGGCAAGAACGAAACCGGCGAACTGCTGATCGAAATCCGCCAGGAAGGCAATGAGGTAGTGATCCAGTTTTCGGACGATGGACAGGGACTGGATACCGAGAATATCCGCAGGAAGGCGAGGTCGTCCGGTCTGCTGAAGGACGACCGTGACCTGTCCGACGATGAAGTGAGGGATCTGATTTTTCATCCGGGGTTCTCGACCGCTGAAGCCGTGACGGAACTGGCGGGGCGCGGCATCGGCATGGACGTAGTGAAGTCCGAAGCGGCAGCACTCGGCGGACGCGTCGCTACCAAGTCCGAGAACGGCAGAGGGGCGCAGTTTACGATCCATCTGCCCTTGACGCTTTCCGTGACGCAGGTCGTGCTGCTGATGAGCGGTGGCCGGACTTACGCGCTGCCGTCGGTACTGGTCGAGCAGGTGCAGCAGCTCAAGGCCAATCCCTTGGCGGCGGCATATAACGACGGTGCGGTAAGTTGGCTGGGTCAGCGCGTGCCCATGTTTTACCTGCCGGCGCTGCTTGGCGATTTCAACGTTTCCGCTGTCGCGCAGCAATACTCGCCGTTGCTGATCCTGAAGAGCGGCAGTGATCGGGTCGCCATTCACGTCGATGAAATCCTCGGCAACCGGGAAGTTGTCGTCAAGAATATCGGTCCGCAGCTCGCGCGCGTGAGCGGCATTGCGGGCGCTACCGTGCTGGGTTCGGGCGAGATCGTGCTTATCCTGAACCCGATTCCGCTGGCTCAGCGCGTCGCGCATGAAAACATGCGCGCGCCGCGTCTCGGACCGCTTGAAACGCCGGACTCGATGGGCGCGGTTGCCGAAATGGCGCCGTCGCGGCCATCTTCTCCCGCCGGTCCGGTGCAAGGCTTGCGCAGGCAAAACATCGTCATGGTGGTGGACGATTCACTTACCGTCAGGCGTGTCACACAGCGCCTGCTGTCACGCGAGGGTTACCATGTAGTGCTCGCCAAGGACGGCGTGGACGCGCTGGAGCATCTGCAATCGATATCGCCTGATGTAATGCTGGTGGATATCGAAATGCCGCGCATGGACGGGTTCGATCTGACCCGCAATGTGCGCGACGACGAGCGTACCCGCGACATTCCGATCATCATGATTACCTCGCGCACGGCGGAGAAGCATCGCAACTATGCGACGGAGCTTGGGGTCAACGAGTATCTTGGCAAGCCATATCAGGAAGAGCAGCTGCTTCGTCTTATTGCGGACTTCATCGGGAAGGACTCGCTGGTCAGCTGATCGTGGATGCCGGAGAACGGACGAAAAGCCCGCGAGGTGTCGCGGGCTTTTCGTTTCGCAACACCGGATCATTCCTGTTCTTCGGTCGGCACCCGGTGCTTTTTTACAACCGCGTAGCGCGCCAATGTGTTTTTTCTGGCTTCCTCGTGTGCCACGAGCGGCAGCGGATAGTCCCCGCCGGGCTCGAATCCCGCCTGCCGCGCAATCGCTGGCGGCATCCGCCACGGAGCGTGGATATATTTATCGGGCAGGGCATGCAGCTGTGGAAGATAGCGCCTGATGAACTTGCCTTCGGCATCGAATTTTTCGGATTGGGAAACAGGATTGAAGATGCGGAAATAAGGCTGCGCATCACAGCCGCTGGATGCCGCCCATTGCCAGCCGCCATTGTTCGCCGCCAGATCGTAATCATTGAGCCGGTCGGCGAAATACGCTTCGCCGCGGCGCCAGTCGATGCCGAGGTCTTTGACCAGAAATGACGCTGTCACCATGCGCAGACGATTATGCATGTAGCCGGTCTGGTTCAATTGCGTCATCGCCGCGTCGACGAGGGGATAACCGGTTTGTCCAGCGCACCACGCCTTGAACCATGCATCGGCCTGGAGCCCGCTCTCCCAGGCGATCGCGTCATATTCCGGCTTGAATGCGCGTGTCGTCACATGGGGATGATGGTACAGGATCATGAAATAGAAATCCCGCCAGATCAGCTCGGACAGCCAGACCGATGCGCCGCTGCTATCGGCTCCGGTTCGCATGGCTTCGATCGCCCGCCGGGCGAGGGCGCGTATCGATACCGTTCCAAACCGCAAGTGCACGGACAGGCGGGAGGTGCCATTCACTGACGGAAAATCCCGGTTCATGGCATACGTTCCCATGCGCATCGCGAAATCGTCGAGTTGGACCTGTCCCCCGGACATCCCGGCACCGGGTCCTGGCTCCGCCGAACCGGTCGTTTCAAATCCGAGCGAAGCAAGCGACGGAATCGACGCTGAACCCATATTTCCATGCCGAGCCAGCCGGGAGTCCTGCGGCCTGATCGTATACGGTGCGATATGGAAGTCGCCATCGGCATGCAGCTTCTTCCGCCAAGCATTCTTATAAGGGGTAAAGACCGAAAAGGGCTTGCCTGCCAGCGAAAGCACCTCGTTCTTTTCGAATATCACCTGGTCCTTGAAAGTAAGCAAGACGCATCCTGCCGCCCGCAGCGCTTTTTCCACCTCGTTGTCGCGGCCAACGGCGGCCGGTTCATAGTCGTGATTGGCAAACACGGCATCCACGCCAAGCTCGGCGGCAAGCCGCGGAATCTCGGTTGCGGCAACCGCATGGCGAACAATCAAGGCGCCGCCAGCCCGGCGCAATGCGGCATCCAGTTCCCTGACGCTTGCATGAATGAATGCCATGCGCCGGTCCCTCGCGTCCAAGTGCTCGAGAATCGGCTTGTCAAAAATAAAGACACAGAACACGGCTGCGCTGCGCTCGAGCGCATGATGCAAGGCCGCATGATCGAAATTGCGCAGATCGCGGCGGAACCACACGAGCGACTTGTTGAATTGGGGCATATGGTGCTGACTGTCAACCGCTTTGTTGTCGGCCCATGAAGAGGGGATTATCGTAAACTGTTAAAATGCGCGCTATGGTGAAGCAAAGCAAGCCCCGCAGACCTTCCATTGCGCCTGGCGCCGCTCAGGATACACCCGATTTTTCCTATTCCACCGACGTGCCCGCAGAACTCAAGCTCACAGATCATTTTCTGATCGCCATGCCATCGATGCTCGATCCGATCTTCGGAGGCGCGGTCATTTATGTCTGCGAGCACAATGAAAGCGGTGCGCTCGGCGTCATTATCAACAAGCCCACCGACATGTCGATGGATGTCCTGTTCGAACGGATCGACCTCAAGCTGGAGATCCTGGACAAGAGGGTGTTGACTGATACCAAGCTCGTCATGTTCGGCGGACCGGTACAGGTGGAGCGCGGCTTTGTGCTGCATTCGCCGCGCCGCCATTATTCATCGACCATGAAAGTGACCGACGATATCGGTCTCACCACATCCAAGGATGTGCTGGAAGCCGCGGCGACCGGAAACGGGCCGAAGCGCTTGCTGGTCAGTCTCGGCTGCTCAGGCTGGAGCGCCGGGCAGCTCGAACAGGAAATCGCCAGCAACGGCTGGCTCACGGTGCGCGCCGATCCCTCGATCATCTTCGAGCTCCCCTTCGAGGAGCGCTTCGCCGCCGCCATGCGGTTGCTCGGCATCGATCCGATGATGCTGGCGGGCGACGTAGGTCACGCCTAGCGGACTGCTAAAGTGGATACGGTACTTGGTTTCGACTTCGGTCTGAAGCGCATCGGGGTCGCGGTGGGAAACACCCTGCTTAAACAGGCGCAGCCGCTGACGGTCATTAGTGCGGCGACCAACGAAGCGAAGTTCGCCGCGATCGCGAAGCTGATGCAGGAATGGCAGCCCGGCCGCTGCATCGTCGGCCTGCCGTGTCACCCGGACGGCGCGGAGCATGAGATGACGATACGCTGCCGGCGCTTCGCCAATCAGCTGAAGGGCCGGTTCGGCGTCGTCATTTCGCTGGTGGATGAGCGCTATTCATCCGCGGTCCTTGCGCAGCGGCGGGGCGACGTGATCGACGCAGAGGCCGCTGCAATCATTTTGCAACAATACTTCAATGAAAATGCCGAACCCTAATCTGGATGCCGAAGCGCTGTACAGAATGCTGGCCGAACGCATCGAGCCCAGCCTTGCAAAGTTTGACAATGCCGCGCTCGTCGGCATTCATTCCGGCGGCGCCTGGCTGGCGGAACGGCTCGCGGAGGAGCTGGGATTGAAGGACAGACTCGGTTTCATCGACGTCTCGTTCTATCGCGACGACTATGCCGAAAAGGGTTTGCCCGCAGAGGTGAAGCCGACGCAGATTCCATTTGAGGTCGATGGCGCCACCATCGTCCTCGTCGACGATGTGCTCTACACCGGCCGCACCACGCGCGCGGCGATCAACGAACTTTTCGACTATGGCCGTCCGGCGAGAATCATGCTGGCCGCGCTGGTCGACCGCGGCGGACGCGAGTTGCCTATCGCCGCAGATTTCGTCGCCGACACCATTTCGCTCTACAACGACCAGCGCCTCGTACTGCAGCGCTCCGATGATGGTCGCTTCTCTCTCACGGTGGACAATGCTTAACCCGCAACTGAATCAAAACGGCGAGCTGAAACATCTGCTCACGATTGAGGGCCTGCCCAAGGCAGTCATCACCCATATCCTCGATACCGCGTCGTCGTTCGTCGGCATCAGCGACCGCGAAGTCAAGAAGGTCCCGCTCCTGCGCGGCAAGAGCGTGTTCAATCTGTTCTTCGAAAATTCGACGCGCACGCGCACGACCTTCGAGATCGCATCGAAACGCCTGTCGGCCGACGTGATCAATCTGAATATCTCCGCATCCAGCGCGAGCAAAGGCGAATCGCTGCTCGATACCATCGACAACCTGGCGGCAATGCATGCCGACATGTTCGTGGTCCGCCATTCGCAATCGGGAGCCCCATACCTGATCGCCAAGCATCTGACTGATACCAATCAGTCGCATGTGCACGTGGTCAATGCAGGAGATGGGCGTCATGCGCACCCGACCCAGGGTTTGCTGGACATGTACACCATCCGGCATTACAAGAAAGACTTCACCGGCCTGACCGTCGCCATCGTCGGCGACATCCTGCACAGCCGTGTCGCGCGTTCCGACATTCATGCGCTGACGACGCTGGGCGTGCCGGAAGTGCGCGCGATCGGACCGCGCACCTTGCTGCCGGGCGGATTGGAGCAGATGGGCGTGCGCGTGTTCACCGATATGAACGAAGGCTTGAAGGGCGTCGATGTCATCATCATGCTGCGCCTGCAGAACGAGCGCATGAGCGGAGCTCTGCTGCCTTCGGCGCAGGAATTCTTCAAGAGCTACGGACTGACGCCGGAGCGCCTTGCGCTGGCCAAGCCCGACGCAATCGTCATGCATCCGGGTCCCATGAACCGTGGCGTCGAAATCGATTCGGCGGTGGCCGACGGCGCGCAAGCGGTGATCCTGCCGCAGGTGACCTTCGGCATCGCGGTGCGGATGGCGGTCATGAGCATATTGGCGGGAAATTAACAGAATGAACATCCACATCAAGAATGGACATCTCATCGATCCGGCAAACGGCGTCGATGCGCAACAGGATCTCTACATCGCCGATGGCGTGGTCGCCGGAATCGGCAAGGCGCCCGAAGGTTTCACCGCGGAACGCACTATCGACGCGACTGGATTGATCGTTGCTCCCGGGCTGGTCGATCTGAGCGTGCGCCTGCGCGAACCGGGCTATGAATACAAGGCGACCCTGGAATCCGAGATGCAGGCGGCGATGCAAGGCGGCGTGACCAGCCTGGTCTGCCCCCCCGATACCGATCCGGTGCTGGACGAGCCGGGCCTGGTCGAGATGCTCAAGCATCGGGCCAAGACGCTGAACAAGGCGCATGTCTATCCGCTGGGCGCATTGACGGTTGGACTCAAGGGCAAGGCGCTCACCGAAATGGCGGAGTTGACCGAAGCCGGATGCATCGGATTTTCGCAGGCGGAGGAGGTTATTCTCGACACCACAGTGTTGATGCGCGCCATGCAATATGCGAAGACCTTCGGTTATACGGTCTGGCTGCGTCCGCAGGATGCGCATCTCGGCCGTTCCGGCATCGCGCATAGCGGGCCGGTCGCTTCACGTCTGGGCTTGTCGGGTGTCCCGGTCATCGCCGAAACCATTGCGCTGCATACCATCTTCGAGCTCGTGCGCAGCACTGGCGCGCGCGTGCATTTATGCCGCATATCGTCGGCCGCAGGGGTGGAACTGATCCGGGCCGCGAAAAAGGAAGGCCTGCCGGTTACCTGCGATGTCGGCGCGCATCACATTCACCTCACCGATGCCGACATCGGCTTCTTCGATTCCAATGCAAGAGTCACGCCGCCGTTCCGCTCCCAGCGCGACCGTGATGCGATCCGGCAGGGCTTGCTCGACGGAACCATCGATGTGATCTGTTCCGATCACACGCCGGTCGACGACGACGAAAAACTGTTGCCTTTCGGAGAAGCTTCACCGGGCGCGACCGGCCTCGAACTGCTACTGTCGCTCGCGCTCAAATGGGCCGATGAATGCCTCGACAAATCGCAGCAGCCGCTCGCCAAAGCCATCGCCAAGGTCACGACCGATCCGGCGCGCCTGATCGATTCGGCCAGGGGACAGAAATCAGGTCAACTGGCGACCGGATCGATTGCCGATGTATGCGTATTCGATCCCGCCGCGCGCTGGATCGTCCATGCCAAAAATCTCGCGAGCCAGGGCAAGCACACTCCTTTTCTGGGATATGAACTGCCAGGGCAGGTGCAGGCCACCATCGTCGCCGGGCATATCGCTTTCGAACGGCGCGGCACACGCGAATGATGGCATTCAGGGTGGTGCGCATGGTGCTCCACCTGTTCGCGGGCTTGTGGACGTGTGCTGTGGTTTTTCCATTCGCGAGCGCCGCCGGCCGCGAAGCGCGGATCCAACGCTGGTCGACCGGACTGCTCGCACTGTGCCGCGTGAAGGTGGAATTTCACGACTTCCCGGGCGCGCCGCCGCGATCGCGCGCACTGATCGTGGCCAACCATATTTCCTGGCTCGATATCTTCGTCATCAATTCGCTGCATTCCTGCCGTTTCGTCGCCAAGTCCGATATTCGGGACTGGCCCCTGATCGGCTGGCTATGCGACAAGGCTGGCACGATTTTCATTTCACGCGGGCGGGTGCGCGATGTGCGCAGGATCTACCAGGGCCTGGTCGCAAGTTTGCATGCGGGTGAACATGTGGCATTTTTTCCGGAAGGGACGACCGCCGCCCAAGGCACGCTGCTGCCATTCCACGCCAACCTGTTTGAAGCGGCGATTGAGGCGGAAGCCGCGATCCAGCCGTATGCGCTGCGCTATCTGGATGCGTGCGGTAATCCGCACAAGGCTGTCGATTTTGTCGGCGACACGACCTTCGTGCAGAGCATGCTCGCGATTCTCGGATCCGACGCAATCACGGCGCAGCTGGTGGTGCTGCCGTCGATTCCGGTGAATGGAAGTCCGCACCGCAGGGATCTTGCCGGCGCGGCGCATGCATTGATAGCCGAGGCTCTCGGACTTGCGGACCAGACAGAGTGCAGCCCATGAGAGGCGGGCGCGCCATGAGGTGTCCGATTGTAATTGTTACTCGCCGGGCACCTGGTACTGCGGACAGCTTACCTGGATCACGGAACGTTCTTCCAGGTTTACCGCGCTGAGCTTGCCGCCCCAGAGGCAGCCCGTATCCAGGGCAAGCAGGTTCTGACGCACCGTCAATCCCAGAGTCGACCAGTGGCCGAAGGCGACTGTCACGTCACTGGTTTTACGCCCCGGCACATCGAACCACGGCATATAGCCGGGCACCGAAATGTGGCCGCCTTTCGTTTCCAGTTCCATATTGCCCTTGCCATCGCAGAAGCGGATGCGCGTCAAGGCATTGACGATGCAGCGCCAGCGCTCGATTCCCTCCAACGCATCGTCCCATTTCGCTGGTGTATTGCCATACATCCCTCTCAGGAAATCCATCCAGTCGGGGCCGTGTAAAACCGCCTCCACTTCATGCGCCAGCTCCAGCGCTTTTTGTGCCGTCCATTGCGGCAGCACGCCCGCATGAACGAGCAAGTGGTTGCATTCGAACAGGGCAAGCGGCCGCCGGCGCAGCCAATCCAGCAGCTCGTCGCGATCGGGCGCGGCAAGTATGTCATCCAGCGTGTCGGAACGATGCGGCTTGCGAATCCCTTGCGCTACCGCGAGCAGATGAAGATCGTGATTGCCGAGCACCACATCCGCATCGTTGCCCAGCGACCGTATCAGCCGAAGGGTCGCGAGCGATTCCGGCCCTCGATTGACGAGATCTCCGAGGAAGATCAGCCTGGCGTCCGGCGATACAGCGCGTATGCGCTCCAATAATTCTTCAAGCCGTTGCCGACAACCCTGAATGTCTCCGATTGCATAAGTGCTCATGCGAAAAGTTGCAAAGTGATGGAAATGCGCTTGCCTTTTGTCTCAAAACAAGAAGTAGGGTGATGCCGTGAACTATAAAGTCACTGTGACAAGCAGGACTAAACCAGTAAATCAAGTTGCGGGCACAAGCAACCGAATGGACAAGGGCTTTCAAAGGCCACATCGCTAATCGTTCAGGCATTATATTATGTTAATCCCGATCATACTCTCCGGCGGTGCCGGTACGCGGCTTTGGCCCGTCTCGCGCGAAGCACACCCGAAGCCGTTCATGCGTATCGGAGGCGGGAAGAGTCTTCTCGCGCAAACCTACGATCGCGCGCAGACAGTGACGAACAAATCCGCTCCGCTGATCGTCACCAATCAGGAGTACTACCACCGTTCCCGCGACGAACTGGCAAACCAGGCCGTCAAGCCGCATTATCTGCTCGAGCCGTCCGGAAGAAACACCGCGCCTGCAATCGCTCTGGCCGCGCTGTGGGCCATGCAGCAACACAACGACGCATGCATGCTGGTGATGCCGGCCGATCATCTGATCACCGACCCGCAGGCATTCGCTGAAGCCGCCCGCCATGCGGAGATGCTCGCGAACGACGGCTTCCTCGCGCTGTTTGGAGTTCGTCCCACGGCCCCCGAGACCGGCTATGGCTATATCGAACTGGGCGACAAGGTCGGTCAGGAAGCCTCGGCGGTGAAGCGCTTCGTCGAAAAGCCGGATGCGGCAACCGCCGCCGTGTATCTCGCACAGGGCAACTATGCGTGGAACAGCGGCATATTCTGCTTCAAGGCCAGCGTCATCCTGGAGGCCCTGTCCGCCTATCAGCCGGAAATGCTCGAGGCAGCGCGCGCAGTATGGGAAGCCGCCCAGACCAAGGGAGACAAGACCGATCTGCCCGCGAGCTTTGCGCAGCTCGACAGCATTTCGATCGATTACGCGGTCATGGAAAAAGCGAACAATATTGCTGTCGTGCCGGCCGATTTCGGCTGGAGCGACATGGGCGCATGGACCGCGGTGTCCGACGCGATTCCCGCCGATGCTCTCGGAAATACCACCAACACCGGCAATGCCTGCGAGCCCATCATCATCGACAGCCGCAATACCTATATCGATTCCAAGGATCGTCTGGTAGCGGTGATCGGTCTGGACAATGTGCTGGTGATCGACACGCCCGACGCCTTGCTGGTAGCCGATAAATCCAAGAGCCAGGAAGTACGCCAGGTCGTCAGCCAGCTGAAGGAAGCCGGCCACGAGGCGCACAAGATCCATCGCACCGCGGTGCGCCCCTGGGGAACATATACCGTGCTGGGCGAAGGCGCCGGCTTCAAGATCAAGCGGGTCGTGGTCAAGCCCAAGCAGTCCCTTTCGCTGCAGATGCATCATCATCGCAGCGAGCACTGGGTCGTGGTATCGGGCGCCGCCAACATCACCGTCGGCGACACGACGAAGCTGATGGGCCCGAACCAGTCCACCTATATCGAGATCGGCGCAACCCACCGACTCGAAAATCCCGGCGTCACCGACCTCGTGCTGATCGAGGTCCAGTGCGGCGCCTATCTCGGCGAGGACGACATCGTCCGGTTTTCGGATACGTACGGCAGGGTGTGAAGAGTACTGTCCACACGTCTTTGAATTGCCAAAATAAACAATTTACATGAGGAAATAGGAATGCTAATGAAAGCAAAATCAAACAATAAGGTTGCGCTGATCACTGGGGTGACAGGGCAAGACGGCGCCTATCTTGCCGAGCTTCTGCTTTCAAAGGGCTACGAGGTTCACGGCATCAAGCGCCGCAGCTCGCTGTTCAATACCGATCGCATCGACCATCTGTACCAGGACCCGCATGAGGAAGACGTACGCTTCAAGCTGCACCATGGCGACCTGACTGATTCGACCAGCCTGATCCGCATCGTGCAGCAGGTGCAGCCAGATGAAATCTACAACCTTGCGGCGATGAGCCATGTCGCCGTGTCATTTGAAGAGCCTGAATACACCGCGAACGCCGACGCATTGGGCACGCTCCGCATTCTTGAAGCCATCCGTATTCTCGGACTCGAAAAGAAAACCCGCTTCTATCAGGCGTCTACTTCGGAGCTGTATGGCCTGGTGCAGGAAATCCCGCAAAAGGAAACCACGCCTTTCTATCCTCGCAGCCCGTATGCCGTTGCCAAGCTGTACGCATACTGGATCACCGTGAATTACCGGGAGGCGTATGGCATGTATGCCTGCAACGGCATTCTCTTCAATCACGAAAGCCCAAACCGCGGCGAAACGTTCGTGACGCGCAAGATCACCCGCGCGCTGGCCCGCATCAAGCTGAATCTGCAAGACTGCCTGTACCTCGGCAACCTCAACGCCAAACGCGACTGGGGGCATGCGCGGGATTATGTGGAAATGCAATGGATGATGCTGCAACAGGACAAGCCGGAAGATTTTGTCATCGCCACCGGCGTGCAATTCAGCGTGCGTGACTTCATCAACGCAGCCGCCACGGAACTAGGCATGAAAATCCGTTGGGAAGGCGAAGGCGTGAATGAAAAGGGCTATGCTGAAAGCGGCAAGTGCGTTGTCGCCGTCGATCCGCGCTACTTCCGTCCCGCCGAAGTGGAAACCCTGCTCGGCGATCCCTCGAAGGCGAAGATCAAGCTTGGCTGGGAACCGCGTACCACCTTCCAGGAACTGGTGTCGGAAATGGTCAGGGAAGACTACAAGGCGGCGCAGCGCGACGAACTGATCAAGCATCACGGCTATAGCGTGTTCAACCATCACGAATAGACGCACACCCGCTTCGGAGTCGGTTTTTCGATCGACAGATCAGTGGTGCGCTTTGCGCACCACTTTTTCATGCGCAGCAGCGTTTTGCGGCACGCGCCGTCCCAGTCCCCTGGATTGCGGCGAATTTTCTTAAGTCCTGCCCGCCAGCCTCGGCATGGCCGCCTTTGCTATATCATTGCCGTCTTTCTGCGCCGTGAGACACGGGCGTTTCCAGGCATATCCGGAGTAAAAGAATGATCCAACACGAAAAAATTTTCGTTGCCGGCGCCCGCGGCATGGTCGGCTCCGCAATCGTGCGCCGCCTTGAGGCGGGAGGTTACGGGCGCATACTCGCACCGGCACGCAAAGAGCTGGATCTGCTCGATATGCAGGCCGTGCGCGCGTATCTGGAACGCGAAAAGCCGGATTATATTTTTATCGCGGCGGCCAAGGTCGGCGGCATTCAGGCTAACAACACATTGCGTGCCGATTTCATTTACCAGAACCTGATGATTGAGGCGAACCTGATTCATGCGGCACATATGGCGGATGTGCAACGGCTGATGTTCCTTGGTTCCTCGTGTATCTATCCCCGCGACTGCCCGCAGCCGATTCGAGAGGAATATCTGCTCACCGGGCCGCTCGAACACACCAATGAACCATATGCGATTGCCAAGATCGCCGGCATCAAGCTATGCGAAAGCTACAACCTGCAGTACGGCCGCCAGTACGTGTCGGTGATGCCCACAAACCTTTATGGCCCCGGGGATAACTATGATCTCGCCGGCAGTCATGTGCTGCCAGCGCTGATTCGCAAGTGCCATCTGGCTAGACTTGCCCTTGAAGGGCGGGTGACGGAGATAGAAGCGGATGAGGCGGCGCGTGGGGCGATTCCGGATGAATTGCTTGCGGGCATGGGCATGGCGCGCACGGATGGGCGTTTGCACAGGCAATCTGGCACACCGGCGGCCCGCGTCCAGGTATGGGGAAGCGGTACGCCACGTCGCGAATTCCTGTATGTCGACGATCTGGCGGATGCCTGCGTCGCGCTCATGGAGCAGAAGTATGATGGCCCTCTGGTGAATCTGGGATGCGGCAGCGACCTAACCATCCAAGAGCTGGCCGAGACGGTTCGCAAGGTAATTGGCTTCGAAGGCAGCCTGGTTTTCGATCCAAGCCAACCCGATGGAACACCGCGCAAGCTGCTCGATGTTTCGCGCATGCGGGCCTTGGGGATCAAGCCGACAGTTTCTCTTTCCGAAGGTATCGGAAAAGCGTATGCCGACTATCGTAGCGGAAAAGGGTAGAGCGTCCGGCACAATATGTATTGTTTGTCATCCTGTAGCACTGGCTTTCCTGTCCGACAGGCCGTACCATATCGCCGGATTCATCCGTCCGTTTTGCAACAGGCGTACTTGACGCAAGTTTCTTTGCGGTGTGAATCGTATATTCTCCGCTAGTGGCATCGGATGCCGGGACAGCTTTTCCGGCGGATGCTCTGGCAGGTCGCTTTATCAGCCGTGAGCTCCGGACCACGACAGCTTCGAAGACGTTGTTCCTGCTTGCACGAGGATGCAATTATGAAAACAATCAATCCTGTGATCCTGTGTGGCGGGGCGGGCACCCGCCTCTGGCCGCTGTCGAGAGAATCATTTCCCAAGCAGTTCGTGCCGCTTATAGGCGGTAAGAGCTTGTTGCGGGTTACCCTGGAGCGGGTCAGCCTGCTGGCTAGCTCGGCCGTTTGCGTGGCCAACGATGAACACCGGTTTCTGGTGCAGGAGGCGATCGCACATGCCGGCATCCAAGCCTCGCAACTGCTCGAACCGGTCGGTCGAAATACTGCGGCCGCAATGGCTTGCGCGGCGCTGCAGGCCGGGCAGAACGATCTGCTTCTTTTTCTCCCGGCAGATCACTATATTCCCGACGCCGAGGCTTTTGCAGCCACGGTGCGGTCCGGTATCGACGCTGCACAGGCAGGACACATTGTCACATTCGGAGTCCAGCCGACCTTTCCCAGTTCTGCGTACGGATACATCCAGAAGGGCAGGGAACTCGTCCCGGGAGGAGTTGCGGCCACGGTGAGCCGCTTTATCGAGAAGCCGGCGCCCGCCATCGCCCAGGAAATGCTGCTCACCGGGGGATACCTGTGGAATGCAGGAATCTTCCTGGTGCGCGCCGATACCTTGATCGCCGCTCTGGAGAAGCATGCGGCCGATATTCTGACGGCGTGCCGAACCGCAGTGGACAAGCGGACGCAGGACGGCAATTTCATCCGCCTCGATCCGGATGCATTTCGCAGCTGCCGCAGCGAAAGCATCGACTTCGCGGTGCTCGAACATCACGACAAGGTCTCCGTCGTTCCCTTCCTCGGTGCATGGAGCGACGTGGGAAGCTGGAATGCGGTAGCGGCGCTCACCGACGCAGACTCGGATAACAACCGGGTGACCGGGTTCGGTCATGTCATCAATGCAAGCAATACCTATATCAACGCTCAGCATCGGCCCGTCGTGGCGTTAGGCACGCAGAATCTGCTGATTATCGATACGCCAGATGCCCTTCTGGTCGCCGATGCGTCGCATGCTGAGCAGGTCAAGCAGGCCGTCAAAATATTGAAAGATCAGCAATCTCCGCAGGCGACCACGCACCGGCGCGTCGCCCGGCCATGGGGTTGGTATGACAGCATAGACGTGGGCCAACGCTTTCAGGTCAAACGCATTACCGTCAATCCGGGTGCGAAACTGAGCTTACAGATGCATCATCACAGAGCGGAACATTGGGTCGTTGTTCGCGGCACAGCACGCGTCACCAATGGCAACGAGATCATTACGCTCACAGAAAACCAGTCTACTTACATCCCCATCGGAGTGCCCCACCGTCTCGAGAATCCCGGCAAGATCCCTCTCGAAATGATCGAAGTTCAATCCGGGAGCTATCTCGGCGAGGATGACATTGTGCGCATGGATGATACCTATGGACGTGTAGCCGAGGCTCCAGCAACGGACCACTGACATTGAAGTAGCGGCACGCTTTTATGAGTTGGCATCATGCACATTAGCTGTTCAGTCGTTTGTTATCGAAATACCCCGATACAAATTGCTCAAGTCTTGAAAAGCCTGGCCGCCTCAGGGGGCGGTTCACCGCCGCTGGAAATACGCGTGACGCTAATCGACAATTCGCCGACAAACAAGCTGGCCGAAGTCGCGCGGGAATTTAATGCGGCTTATATCCATTTACCCCAGAACCCCGGGTTCGGCGCTGCGCATAATCTCGCCATCGCTGAATCCATCGCAAGCAATGCGCAATATCATCTGGTGCTGAACCCCGATACGCATTTCGCGGGCAATGTCATCCCGGCACTGGTCGCATATCTGGAAGAGCACCATGACGTGGGGCTGATCATGCCGGACATACGTTATCCGGACGGCAGCCAGCAGCATCTGTGCAAGTTATTACCCGCGCCTTACGATCTGCTGATGCGGCGGTTTTCGCCGAAGTTATACGAATGCTCCGGCCGTCTTGCTCGATACGAATTGCATGAAAGTGGTTATAACAAGCTAATGAATGTGCCTGCGTTGTCCGGTTGTTTCATGCTCTTGCGCGCTGCTGTGTTGCGAGAGGTTGGCGGCTTTGATGAGCGGTTCTTCATGTATCTGGAAGACGTCGACCTGTCGCGACGTATAGGGCGGATAGCACGAACAGTTTATTTTCCATACGTCTCGATCACCCATGAATACGTTAAGGGATCGTACCGGAATTGGAAGTTGACCGCGTATCACATTTGTTCAGCTATCCGCTATTTCAATAAGTGGGGATGGTTTTCCGATCGCGAAAAAAAACAAATCAATAACGCGACATTGCGGGAAATCAAGGCTGGCAAGGGCTTGGAAAGGCCTGCCGGTCAAGCATGAAAGTGGTTGCACCAGGAGGCGGCCAGTGGATCACTGCGGATATCGGTGATCCGCTTGACGGCGCCTCG
>JAQGLQ010000524.1 GCA_028292785.1 Noviherbaspirillum sp.
GCGTCCTGAATGAACCTGAACTGGCTTAACAATGCATTCACGGCTTCATTATGGAGATTCACGCCTTGCACCAGCAGCGTCCATCCTTTTCGCTTTACCGATGGGAGCTCATGCGGCCCGGAATGCATTTGCCAGTGCTGATCGAAATGCGTGATCACGCGGGATTCGACCTCGTCGTTCTCAGCCAGCTTGAACAATTCGTCGCGCAACAATAATGGCGTAAATCCGGGGATTGCCTGTCTAATCAGGAATGGCTTCTTTTGCCAATAGTTTCGCAGGAATTGTTCGGGCGTCAGTCCGCCCAGCAGAGAGAGGTTTTTCTTCATGGATGTATTATAGGCACGACAATTGCTGACCAACTCAGCGATCAGGCCGACGCCGAGTCAGCCGTTCAGCTTACCGTTAATGGAACACACGGCCGACACGTTCCGAGTCGTACTCCGGATGAGAACGCATCTTACAATCATTGAAGGAAATCGCCCGATCTTACCGGCCGTATAATGCACCTGCATCCCAAAAAGAAAGGAATTACCATGAAGATTGCCAAGAATAGTGTAGTGACCCTGAACTACAAGCTGTCAGATGCCCAAGACAATCTGATCGAAGAAAGCCGTGAGCGCGAACCCATGATTTATCTGCATGGCGGCTACGGGAACACTCTGCCCAAAATCGAGGAGGCTCTGGACGGCAAGGATGTGGGCTATGAGACGACGATTCAGGTCGAGCCTGAAGATGCCTTCGGCGAGTACGATGCGGCCCTCGTGAAAATCGAGGCGCGCGATCGACTGCCGACGCCGCTTGAGGTCGGCATGCAGTTCGAGGGCACGCCTGAGAGCGGCGAAGCGAGTGACGAGTCTCTGATTTTTACGGTCACGGATATAGCGGATGACAAGGTGGTGCTGGATGGGAATCATCCGCTTGCAGGCATGGCTTTGCGCTTCTCGCTCCAGGTCACCGATGTTCGCGACGCGACCGATGAAGAAATCGCGCATGAACACGTGCATGGCGCTCACGGTCATCATGACCACGACCATGGCCATGGTGACGGAGATGAACCGGACGAGGAAGCCGGCGACCATTTCCGCAGCCGTCCAATGCACTAATAATCTTCACGGCACCGCTCAATCCTGATCAGGCAAAGCGGTGCAGTTGCTCTGCCGGCTTGCTTCAGCGCACGCCATTGGAAACCTCCAGAGTAGCGGGAGGGGTAATGAAGAATCTCGAGTCATCCGGGTCAATATTGATTTTGAGCCATGATGACCCGGTCTCCAGGACACCCAGGTTGCCGCGCCAGATGACATCCGAAGAAACGGGTGGATCGCCAGGCGTCCGGCCGTGGATAACCAGGACCTTACCGGGAAACCTTGATGCAAGCGCGCTGATCTGTTGGCGCATTTCAGTGAATCCGTCGCGCCTTATCTTGCCCTTGTCTGCTTTCCGCATTGGATTCCCATCAGAGAAAAGAACAATGCCATCCAGTTTCTTGCGCGCGGCGTAGATGAAGATTCGGTTCAGCCAGTCCCGGTTGGCGACAAGCCTGTCCTCAAATTCGCCGTTGCGTCCCGCTTCCGATAAATAATGGTTGTTATTTGCAGGCAGATTGATCGTGGCAAACATGACATTCCCGACCTCCCAGCGGGAATTTTCCCCAAAGCCGCGGAATTTCGCCACGGTTGACTGGCGCACCAGTGGAATCCTGCTTTTGCCCAGGGACATATCATCGGCAAAGAATAGTTCCCTGATCCGACTGAGCCGCCCGATAGCCGCCGACCTTTGGTTCGCGGTCTTGCATTCGGTCCAGTCGCTCCCGGCCAGGGATACGATCACGCCGTTCTTGGCACCGTTGAACAATGCCTTGCGTGCACTATAGAGCGTATCGGTACAAGGTTCCGGATTCGCCTTGATTCCGTTTGCGACGACGAATGCGAGATTTTCGCCATCCGTCTCGATGATCGCCTGCCGCAACACTGACTCGGTCTGCATGCCGCTTGAAGGGCGCTGAATGACTGCAAAACTGAATTCCGTTTCTCGGGCGGTCGCGCTCAGCATGTGTGCCATAACGCCGCAGAGGAGTAATCCTCGCAGGTGGATTTTTTTCATTTTATTGCTGGCCGGCCACGTTCTTCAGTCTATAGAGTGCGTCCAGTGCTTCACGTGGGGACAGGTCATCGGGATTGATGTCTTGAAGGGCTTCGATGACCATTGAGACCGTTTTATCCTGTTCCGGTTCTTGCTCTTCGCCCACGGCTGTTTCGCCGAAGGAAGGGGCGAACAAGTCGTATTGCGGAGTCGGTTGCAGCGAGTGCGCTTCCAGCGCGGCCAGATGTTTGCGCGCGGCTCGAATCACGGCCTGGGGCACCCCGGCAAGCTGGGCCACCTGCAAGCCGTAGCTTTGCGAAGCCGGACCGGGTTGGACCGTGTGCAGGAATACCACGCTGTCCTTATGCTCGACTGCCGACAGATGTACGTTAGCCGCGGTCGGATGCGTTTCGGGCAACTGGGTCAGTTCGAAGTAGTGCGTTGCGAACAGCGTGAAGCTGCGATTGGTTTCGATCAGATGTCTGGCGATAGCCCAGGCCAGTGCCAGTCCGTCAAAGGTCGATGTGCCGCGGCCGACTTCATCCATCAAGACCAGCGACTGTTCCGTCGCTCCGTTCAGGATCGCTGCTGATTCGGTCATTTCAACCATGAAAGTCGAACGCCCCCCCGCCAAGTCGTCCGCCGCGCCGATGCGCGTGAAGATGCGGTCGATCGGGCCAATCACCGCACTGGTCGCCGGTACGAAGCTGCCGACATAAGCCAGCAGGGTGATCAATGCGACTTGCCGCATGAATGTGGATTTGCCGCCCATATTGGGCCCGGTGATCAGCAGCAGCCTGCGCTCGCCGGTCAGTTCGCAATCGTTGGCGATGAAGCGCTCGATCTGGTTTTCCACGACAGGATGCCGGCCTTGCTCGATCATGATGGTCGGTTCCTCCACCAGTTGCGGCGCGCACCAGTTGTTGCGCATCGCATGATCGGCCAGCGCGGTCAGCGCATCGAGCTGGGCCAGCGCGCAAGCGATCGATTGCAGGGTGCCGATATGCGGCGCCATGTCGGTCAGCAGCTTCTCGTACAGATGCCGTTCGCGCACCAGCGCACGCTCCTGCGCGGAAAGCGCCTTGTCCTCGAATGCCTTCAATTCCGGCGTGATATAGCGCTCCGCATTCTTCAGGGTCTGGCGGCGCCGGTAGTCGTCGGGTACGCGATTGGTCTGGCCGTGCGTCACCTCGATATAGAACCCATGCACCTTGTTGTATTCGACCCGGAGATTATTGATTCCGGTACGTGCCCGCTCGCGGCTTTCGAGATCGACGAGAAACTGTCCCGCATTTTCCGAGAGCGCGCGCAACTCATCGAGTTCGCTGTCGAAGCCGCGTGCGATCACGCCGCCATCCCTGACCAGGGCCGCCGGCTCCAGCGCAATCGCGCGCTCGAGCAGGTCGAGGCAGTCGGATGGCGTGGCAAGCGCGTCATGAATTTCCTTCAGCAGCGGCGCATCCGCATCCCTGTTGCACATGGCGACATAGGCGCGCAACGATGGCAGTTGCTGCAGGCCGCTACGCAGCCCGGCGAGGTCGCGTGGACGCGCCGACAGCAAGGCAACGCGGGTGGTGATGCGTTCAATATCGGGCACGGAGGCCAGCGTGGTCGACAAACCGGCGGAAGCGTCCGTGCGCATGAGCGCATTGAGCGCCGCGTGGCGCGCCTTGGCGATCCGCTGGTCGCGCCGCGCATGATGCAGCCAGTATCGCAACAAACGCGAACCCATGGGCGTGCGGCAGTGATCCAGTTGCGAGAACAGCGTAGGCGAAGCATTGTCCTGTCCGCGAATGGTTTCGGTGAGTTCGAGATTGCGTCGGGTAGAGGCGTCCAGTCCGATGAAATCGGTTTCCAGCTCGACCGAAAGCGAGCGCACGTGCTGCAAGCCTTTGCCCTGCGTCGACTGCGCATAGCGAAGCAGTGCGCCCGCCGCGCTGATTGCCGACGTCAGATTGTCCGCGCCGAAGCCCGACAGCGACGCTGCGCCCAACTGTTCGAGCAAGTCGCGCTTGCCGGTCGCGTCGTCGAAATGCCATGCCGGCACGGTAGTGAACTTCGCCTGAAACGCATCTCCGAGCGCGGCCATGCATTCCTCCGCCACAAGAATTTCGGCCGGAACGATGCGCTCAAGTTCCTGCCTCAATCGCTTGGTGAACGACGCGGGGTCGCCCGCGAACTCCATGACTTTCAGGGCACCGCTTGCCATCGAGAGCCAGGCGCATCCGACCACGACAGTCTTGCGTTGCGCGACCGTGCATATCGCAAGCAAAGGCCGCTCGGATTTCTCCGGCAGCAGGTCTGAATCCGTCAGAGTGCCCGGCGTAACGACCCTGGTCACTTTTCTTTCGACCGGCCCTTTGCTGGTCGCCGGATCGCCGATCTGCTCGCAGATCGCAACGGATTCGCCGAGCTTGATCAGCTTGGCGAGATACTGTTCGACCGAATGAAACGGCACGCCCGCCATCTTGATCGGCGTGCCATTCGAAGAACCGCGATGCGTCAGCGTGATGCCTAGCAGCCGGGCTGCCTTGACGGCGTCTTCGAAAAACAGTTCGTAAAAATCGCCCATCCGGTAAAACAGTAGCAGCGACGGATATTCAGCCTTAATGCGTAGAAATTGCTGCATCATGGGCGTATGGCGCGCTATGTCCTCCGCCGCAAACGGTGCTTTTTGTCCGGAAATTTCGGGAAGGCCCTGATTGATCATTCGTTCATTCGCATTCATCGGTTTTTCGCTTTGTTCGCTGCTCATTACTGCTTCTTCACTGAACCGC
Source organism: Noviherbaspirillum sp. (assembly GCA_028292785.1). Next base: position 4,857 of record JAQGLQ010000524.1, read on the forward strand.
TATTTTGGCGTAATTTTTGACGGGCTTATCAAAAGTTATTCCGGGAATAATATTTCGGACAGCAGCTACGCCGCGATCGGATGTATTTCGGGGCCGAAGCTTTTTCGCCGGGCTCACACCTTACCATCGACGTGTATCAAGAGCTACCGCCGCGGCAGCCACCGAATGATTGGCATGTAACGATAGCGCGGTCAGGTTTTCGACTGCAATGCCAGGCGGACGCAGCCGGGCGGTGGCTGACCGAATGCAATCGGGAGGAGGGGGATTTGCGGCGGGCATTCCCGCGAAAAGGAATGCCGTGAAGGATCTTGGTTGAGATGCCAGAGTGAATGAAACCACCGCCCGTCGAGCGGCGGAGTCAGCCAAGCATTACAGCATCACGTGCACATTCTTCACCTGCGTATAGGAGAGCAACTCCTCCAGTCCTTCCTCGCGTCCCATGCCGGATTTCTTGTAGCCGCCGAAATGCGCGCCAAGATAATGGGCGCTGCAAGTGTTGACCCACACGAAGCCGGATTCGATCCGACGCGCCAGCCGGTGGGCACGCGCCAGTTCAGTGGTCCAGATCGACGCGGCCAGGCCGTACTCCACGCTATTGATATCGGCAATCAGCTGGTCTTCGTCGCGCCATTTGATGATCGATAGCACCGGTCCGAAGATTTCTTCCTTGAAGATGCGCATTGTCGGCGTCACGTCGGCGAATACCGTCGCTTCCATGAACCAGCCGTCGGCCAGCGCCGGATCGTCCGGCCGTTTTCCCCCGGCCACGAGGCGCGCGCCTTCCGCCCGTCCGAGCTCGATATAGCTGGCCACCTTGTTGAACTGCGCTTCGGAAATCAGGCAACCCATCGTGGTTGCGGGATCCGTCGGGTCACCGCAGCGGTGCAGCTTCGGCAGCAGTTCGCAGATCCTTTCGATCACGCGATGGTACAGCGACTCATGCACGAAGCAGCGCGACGTCGAGCCGCAGGATTGCCCTGCCCAGGTAAAGTTCATGCCATTGATTGCGCCCATCACTGCCTTATCGAAATCGGCATCCTCGCAAATCACCAATGGATTTTTGCCGCCCAGTTCCAGGGCGACCGGCATGATCTTGTCGGCGGCATTACGCAGGATTGCCGCGCCGGTCGGCACGGAGCCGATCAGCGCCACTTTCTTTACCAACGGGTGACGCACCAGCTCTTCACCGCATTCGCGGCCGCCGGTAACGACATTCAGTACGCCGGGCGGCAGTACGCCATCGACGATTTCGGCGAAGCGCAATGCCGACAAGGGCGCTTGGTAAGGCGCTTTCATGATCACGCTGTTGCCTGCCGCGAGGACCGGCGCAAGCTTGCCGGCCGTGAACAGCAGCGGATGGTTATAGGCGGCGATGCGCGCCACCACGCCCAGCGGTTCACGCACGCTGTAATTCAGCGCGCCGTCGGCGGTCGGCATGGTCTCGCCTTTCAGTTCATGGACCAGGCCGGCGTAATAATCGATCCGCCCGGCTGCGATGGATACATCGCTACGCATTTCCTTGATCGGATTGCCGCAGTTGACGGAATCCAGCAAGGCGAGCTCAGCCGCATGCTCGCGCAGGCGACGCGCGACTTCGCGCAGCATCGCGCTCCTTTCCACCGCGCTCGTTTTGCTCCATTGCAGGAAGCCGCGCTGCGCCGCTTGCACGGCAGCGTCGATGTCGGCCGCATTCGCCACCGCCGCCTGCGCGAGCACCCGCTGATTGGCAGGGTTGATGGTCTCGAGGTAGCCGCCGGCCGGCACATGCCATGCGCCGCCGTAGTACAGATCGAGATGCTTCGGCATCGCCTGCGCAATTGCGTCGCTCGTCGATGGGACTTTTTCAGCCGTATCCATGTCGTTCTCCTATTCTTTCGTTTTGGCGCCATCGGCGGATCCGCTGCGCGACACCGCGCCGCTCAGATCCGCGTCATAGCCGGTCGCCACGCGCACATCGAGCACGCACACCTGACCGTTGCGCACTGCTTCCAGGCCGTCGGCGATCGCGTTTTTCAAGGCGTCGTGATCGGTTACCGGACCAAACGCCAACGCGCCCTGTGCACGCGCCATTGCGGCGAGATCGATATCCGGCTCGCTCATGCGCATGCCGATCCAGCGATTTTCCACCGGACGGCCGCGTTCCTTGGCCACCCGCTCCTGATGCATCTCATCATTGAAGAATGAGTTGTTGTTCGACACGATCAACAGCAGCGGGATCTGGTAATGGCATGCGGTCCAGAGCGCCGTCACACCCATCAGGAAATCGCCATCGCCGATGACGCCGATCGGCAGGCGACCGGTGCCGCGCAATGCCAGCGCCGCGCCCACGCACATGCCGGGACCGGAGCCGATCCCGCCGCCGCCATCCTTGCCGAGATAATCGAGCGGATGGTTGAAGTAGCGATAGCCGCCGTTCCAGCCCAAGGGCAAGCGGATCAGGCAAATGTCCTGATCCGCTGTCTGCGCATTGACTTCATCGGCAATCGCCCGGATGTTGAGCCGGTCCCGGCGAGGTGCCGGCGCGACCGCGTTGACGCCCTTGTATGGCCGCGCGGGCGGCGCTTTGAGCTCTGCCACCAGCGCCGCGGTAAGCGTATCGGCATCGCACATTACATACACGTCCGCCGGCGCCAGACCGAAGTACTCCATGTTCCAGCCGCGATGCAGTTGCTGATCGAGCGATGCATGAATCACGCGCGCCTTGGGCGTGTTGCCGCGGAAGGCTTGCTTGAAGGTGCCCGCCAGATCCATCCAGTCGAGACTGAGGATGACATCGGCGTCGGCCAGCGCCGCCGTCACCTCGGCCGATGGAAACACGCCGGGCACGCCGACATGTTGCGGATGGCCGGTGGGAAATCCCGCTCCCTGTTTCAGGTCGGTGACCACCTGGGCGGACAGCGCCTCCGCCAGTGCAAGGCGCCGCTCCCAGGCAGCGTCGTCGCGTGATACGCGTCCCACCAGCATGACGATTTTCTTTGCGTCCGATAACAGGCGCGCCGCTTCAGCCAGTGCCTCCGCATTCGGCGCCGCGGGCGAGGCGGGGCGGTAGCGCGCCATGTCGGGCAAAGGCAGCTTGCCGGATAGCGGCTGCTCTTGCAGCTCGGTGTCCAGGTTGACGTACACCGGTCCTTTCGGCGAGGTTTCCGTGATCTGCTTCGCGCGCGCCAAGGATTCGATCGCGGCGGGCACCGATGCCGGCTGATCATCCCATTTCGTAAAATTGCGCACCAGGGCCCCCTGGTCGGCGCTGGTGTGAATCCAGTCGATCCACGGACGCCGCTTGCTCGCATCGACCGGGCCGGTAGCGCCCAGCACCACCATCGGCATGCGATCGCACCATGCGTTGAAGATGCCCATCGATCCGTGCATCAGGCCGACGTTGCTATGCAGGATTACGCCCATCGGACGCTGCTTTACTTTTGCGTAGCCATGGGCGATCGCGACCGCGCTTTCTTCATGCAGGCAGAGCAGCATCTGCGGCTCGCGGTTGCCGGTGTAATTGACCAGGCTGTCATGCAGCCCTCGAAAGCTTGCGCCCGGGTTAAGGGCGACGTATTCGAGCCCGAGATTGCGGATCGCTTCTGCCACCATGTCGCTTCCCCAAACACGGGAGTCTTCATTGCCGGGGATCGGGGCTTCAATGGCTGCATGCTGGTTTTCGATAGATTCTGGTTTGCTCATGATGTTTGAATGCTTTGAATATGTGAGGACAGGCATTGCTGCCATGCCGTTGACGATGGCGGCAGGTACCCAAGGCCAGGGTCAGTTTCGGATACCTGATATCGGATCGCGCAATCGCTTGCGGTCGATGATGGTCAAGTCGTGTTCTGTATCGGATCGGGTCGTGCGAGGCCAATGCGCGTCGCCGCGGCCGGGCCAGGAGTTCCAGCGATGCACGCTCGTCCCGAAGGAAAAATCGAATCGGTCAAGGCGTGCATCGGTAGTGAACGGCACCGGGCCGGCAGTCATTCGCGCGCAATGCCTCCACTGGCGAACAATGCCTTGTTGCGGCTGTACTCGGCGGCGATACGCTTGGAGAACTCTTCGTTCGTACTGCTGCGAACTTCATTGCCGGTCGCGATCTGGCGCTCGCGATAGCCCGCGTTTTGCGTGACCTTGCGCAGATCGGCCTGGATCTTCTGTACCAGGGCGTCCGGCATTTTTCCGGGGCCCATCACACCGATCCAGGTGGCCGCTTCAAAGCCACGATAGCCAAGTTCGGAAACGGTCGGCACGTTCGGCAACAGCGGCGAACGCTCAAGACTGCCGATGGCGAGCGGCACCAGTTTGCCTGACTGTATATGCGGCACGCTCACGGAGACCGCCGCCCACATGACCCCTACGCGCCCGCCGAGCACATCCTGAAATGCCTGAGCGCTGCCCTTATAGGGTATATGCCTGAGCTTGATGTCGGTGGCGCGCTGGAAATGCTCCATCGCCATGTGCGGCGATACGCCGACGCCGTTGGATGCATAGTCGACCGCGTCCGGCTTGGTCTTGGCCTGGGTTACCAGTTCCGCGACAGTCTTGATCTTCATCGATGGACTGGCCACCAGAATCAGCGGAATGGTGCCTACCATTGCGATCGGCTTGAGGTCGGTCAGCGTGTCATACGGCATCTTGTCCTGCAGGAACGGAACCACCACTGCGATTCCATCTGTCGCGAGGAACAGTGTGTAGCCATCGGGTGCCGACTTCACCGTAGAATCAGCCGCGATGACACCGGCGGCGCCCGGTTTGTTTTCGACAATGACAGGTTGCCCCCACAGATCGGACAGGCCTTTCGCTATCTCGCGGCCGATGCCGTCGACTGCGCCACCGGGCGGGAAAGCGACGATCAACTTGACCGGGCGGTTCGGATAACTGCCTTGCGCGAAAGCCGGCGCCGTCGCGCATGCGAATGCCGCAAGCAGGACCGCTGCCGTGCCGCGCAAGCGGCCCAAACGCAGACGCGAACGTAAATTGGATAAAAAGCGGGTACTCATTGTCTCCTCGAGTGGTTGGTATTTTTACTTTTAGTTCTTGGGACTTATAAAGCGCCGGTTTCTGTTTGTCAAGGCGACATGCCGCCGAATATGTTCTATAGCAAGCCGAGGTATTCCACGGCTCGAACAGGCTTCGGTAGCACGATTGGGCCGCAGGCGCGGCAGGGGCATCGACCGTGGTCGCGGCAGAGCGTCGCTTACCAGCCGAACAGGTTTCGGTCGGGTGCGGGGATAGTGTTGATTACTAACGGGAACGATGAGGAAGCTGCCGGCATGTCGTCGACATCCCATTGGAATGATGAAAGGCGGCTGCGATGCGCTCTGCGGATAGTGTACGGATGCGCGAGACCGTCAGCGTACTGTGCAGTCCCGGATGCACAGTACGCTGAGGACATGACGGCGTGTGTTATCTGCCTCTACCGCCGGAGCGATGCGGAGGCGCACCCCTCGGGGCAAATTTATCGCCGGCAGGTTTCGCCGGCGCGGCCGACTTGTTCGACGAAGGAGACCTGGCGCCGGCCTTTGCGTGCTGCGGACGACGGCCCGCGCCGCCACCACCGCCGCCACCGCCACCGCCGCTGCGCAGCTGAATCGGTTGCGGTCGCGCGTTCGGATCGGGTTCGAAGCCGGTGATGATTTCTCTCGGCAGTTCTCTCTTGATCAGCTTTTCGATATCCTTCAGCAGATCGTGCTCATCGACGCAAACCAGTGAAACCGCTTCGCCGGTGGCGCCGGCACGCCCGGTGCGGCCGATGCGATGCACATAATCCTCGGGCACATTGGGAAGATCGTAATTGACCACGTGAGGCAACTGGTCGATATCGATGCCGCGCGCGGCGATATCGGTGGCGACCAGTACTTGCAGGCTGCCATCCTTGAATTCGGATAGCGCGCGCGTGCGGGCGGACTGACTCTTGTTGCCGTGGATCGCCATACCGTTGATGCCGTCCTTGCCTAATTGCTCGACCAGCTTGTTGGCGCCGTGCTTGGTGCGCGTGAACACCAGTACCTGCGACCAGTTCAGGGTCTTGATCAGGTGGCTGAGCATCGGATGCTTGCGGTTCCGGTCCACCGGATGGATTTTTTGCGCGATCACTTCGACCGTCGAATTGCGGCGCGCGACCTCGATCATCGCCGGCGCATTCAGCAATCCGTCGGCCAAAGCCTTGATCTCGTCCGAGAATGTGGCGGAGAACAGCAGGTTCTGGCGCCGTGGAGGCAAAGCGGCAAGCACGCGACGAATATCCTTGATGAATCCCATATCGAGCATGCGGTCGGCTTCGTCGAGCACCAGGATTTCTACCGCATTGAGATTCACCGTGCCCTGTTGCATATGGTCGAGCAGGCGTCCGGGCGTAGCCACGAGAATGTCGACGCCGCGCTTGAGCAGACTGATCTGCGGATTGATGCTGACACCGCCGAAAATCACGCTCGATGTAAGCGGCAGGTACTTGCCGTAGACGCGCACGCTTTCCTCGACTTGCGCGGCAAGCTCCCGGGTCGGGGTCAGGATCAGCGCGCGGATCGGCTTGCCCTTGATATCGCCCTTGGGGCGCGAGCTCATCAGGCGCTGCAGGATGGGCAGCGTGAAGCCGGCGGTTTTGCCGGTACCGGTTTGTGCGCCGGCCAGTAGATCTCCGCCGCCGAGGACTGCGGGGATCGCTTGTTTTTGGATTGGGGTAGGGGTCGTATAACCTTGTTCGCTGACTGCACGAACGATTTCCTCGGACAGGCCGAGTTCTGCAAAAGACATGGCAACTCAATAGAATAAATTGTGCCTGCCGGGCCGTTCGGCCCGTACGCCGGCACGGGGATTAAGGTTCGGAGACGAAGGTCGGTTGCACAGTGCCGCAACGACCTTCATGGATGTTGCGCGGAAAGTTATCTTGCATACGGTGCCAGCAACGGGACCATTTGCGCAAAAATCTTGGGCGAGCCCGCGAGGATTTGTCCTTTGTGGAGGAATTCGGATTCGCCGGTGAAGTTGCCGACGATTCCTCCTGCCTCGGTAATGAGCAGTGAACCTGCGGCCATATCCCAGGGATGCAAGCCCTTTTCGAAAAAGCCATCCAGGCGACCGGCCGCTACATACGCGAGATCCAGTGCCGCCGCGCCCGGACGGCGAAGACCGGCGCATCGTTCAGTCAGTATCCTGAACATTTGCATGTAGTCGTCCAGTCCCTGCAAGTCGCGGAAAGGGAAGCCGGTGCCGATGAGGCCATCCGCCAGCTTGTCTCGACGACCGACGCGGATTCGTTTCTCGTTCAGATAGGCGCCGGCGCCCCGGGTAGCGGTAAACAAGTCGTTTCGATTCGGATCGTACACGACAGCCTGGGTGATCTGGCCGCGTTGCTGCAGGGCGATCGAGACGCAATACTGCGGGAATCCATGGATGAAATTGGTCGTGCCATCGAGCGGATCGATGATCCAGACATTTTCGCTTTCGTCGTGCAGGTTGCTCGACGCGCCCGATTCCTCCGCGAGAATGGCGTGGTCCGGGTAGGCAGTCTTGAGGACTTCGATGATGGCCTGTTCGGCCGCCTGGTCCACCTCGGTGACAAAATCGTTATGCCGCTTCTGCGTGACATTGACCCGGTCGATATCGAACGACGCGCGGTTGATGATCGCGGCGGCACGGCGAGCAGCCTTGACTGCCGTGTTGAGCATGGGATGCATACTGGTTCCGTTAAAATTGCGGTACCGTTCGCCTACCGCGTTCGGAACCACTTGATATGAATTAATGAGCGATGCGGCGCCTGTCGGCCGTGAGCCTCTTGCCGCGCAATAGCGCTATTTTAAATGAACCTTCCTCCATTCCGCATTTCTCTTTTCAACCGCTTGCGCTTCGTGCTCGTCGGAACGAGTCATCCCGGCAATATCGGCGCGGCTGCGCGCGCCATGAAAACCATGGGATTTTCGCAGCTTGTCCTGGTCAACCCACGCTTTCCGGATGCACTGGAACATAAAGAAGCGATCGCGTTTGCCAGCGGCGCGCAGGATGTGCTGTCCGCCGCCCGCGTAGTCGACTCGATCGACGAAGCGCTGGAAGGTTGCAATTTCGCGGCGGCGCTTAGCGCACGGCAGCGGGAATTTTCGCCGCCAATCATGGCGCCACGACAACTGGCGGCGCACCTGATCGAGGACGAGGTGCTGGATGCCGCATTGGTCTTCGGCAGCGAACGCTACGGTCTGCCGAACGAGATCGTGGAAAAATGCAATGTACTGATCAATATCCCGGCTAATCCGGAATATTCATCCCTGAACCTCGCTCAAGCGCTTCAGATCCTGGCCTATGAATGCCGGCTCGCCGCTTCGACCGGGGAGGTGCCTAAAGAGAGCGCGATCGGTTTTAAGGGCGAAGCCGCCGACGTCGCCGAGATCGATGGCATGTACACGCATCTGGAACAAGCGCTTGTGGCCATCGACTTTCTGGATCCCGAAAACCCCAAGAAGCTGATGTCACGCCTGAAGCGCCTGTTCTCGCGCGCTCAACTCGAAACGGAAGAAGTGAACATTCTGCGTGGAATTGCAAGACGGATCTTGCTGAGCACGAACCGCTGATTTTTGCTCAATACCTCAAGCCCAGGCGCGAAGCAATCCCACCGCCAGTCCTTCAAGCGCGAAATTGTCCTTGCTCGAAGCGACGCGGATCGGTTCGAAGTCGGGATTTTCCGGCAACAGCTCAATGACGGAGCCTGATTTCTTATAGCGCTTTACGGTTACTTCGTCGCCGAGTCGTGCAACGACGATTTGACCATTCTTGGCGGAATCGATTTTTTTCACTGCCAGCAAATCGCCATCAAGTATTCCGGCATCCCGCATCGACAAGCCCTGTACCTTCAACAGATAGTCGGGCTTGGCGGAAAACAATGACGAATCAACGTGATAAGTTGCTTCGATATGTTCTTGAGCCAGAATGGGGGAGCCGGCAGCAA
>JAQGLQ010000552.1 GCA_028292785.1 Noviherbaspirillum sp.
AGGTTGTTGCCGGAAGCGCCCGTGATGACGAACTGCCGTTCCGGATCCGCCGGCGTGCGCTTTTTCGGAACATGGATCGCGAGCGTGCCGTTCAGGTATTTCGCGGTCAGCGACTTCTTGCTCTTCAGGATCTCGGCCAGCGTGCCCTTGGCGATGACTTCGCCGCCGTGCACGCCGGCGCCCAGGCCCATGTCGACCACATAGTCGGCGCAGCGAATCGCATCCTCGTCATGCTCGACCACCAGCACGCTGTTGCCGATGTCGCGCAAATGCTTGAGCGTGTCGATCAGCCGGTCGTTGTCGCGCTGGTGCAGGCCGATCGACGGTTCGTCCAGCACATACATCACGCCGGTCAGGCCCGAGCCGATCTGCGAAGCCAGTCGGATCCGTTGCGCTTCGCCGCCGGACAAGGTGTCCGCGCTGCGCTCGAGCGACAGGTAATCGAGGCCGACGTTATTCAGGAAGGTCAGGCGCGACACGATTTCCTTGATGATGCGGTCGGCGATTTCCTTTTTCGCACCCGTCAGTTTCAGGCTTTCGAAAAACGCCAGCGTCTCGCGCAAGGGCGTTGCGGCGACTTCATAGATGGCGCGCTCCTGCTTGCCGCTGCCGACCTTCACGAAGCGCGCTTCGATGCGCAGGCGCGCGCCCTCGCAGGCGGGACAGGCTTTCTGATTGATGAACTTGGCGAGCTCTTCCTTCACCGCGATCGAATCGGTCTCGCGGTAGCGGCGCTGCAGGTTGGTCACCACGCCTTCGAAAGTATGTTCGCGCACCACGGCGCGGCCGCGTTCATTGATGTAGGTGAAGGGAATCGTCTGCTTGCCCGAGCCGTACATCACCACCTGCTGCGCTTGGGCCGGCAGTTTCTCGAAAGGCACGTCCAACTCGAATTCATAATGCGCGGCCAGGCTGGTCAGCATCTGAAAATAAAACTGGTTGCGGCGATCCCAGCCTTTGATCGCGCCGCTCGCCAGCGACAGGTTGGGGAATGCGACTATCCGCTTCGGGTCGAAGAATTCGATATGGCCAAGGCCATCGCATTCAGGACAGGCCCCCATCGGATTGTTGAACGAAAACAGGCGCGGCTCGAGTTCCTGCAGCGAATAGCCGCAGGTCGGACAGGCGAACTTGTTGGAGTAGAGGTGCTCGACCTCGGTGTCCATTTCCAGGGCGATGGCGCGTCCTTCGGCCAGCCGCAATGCCGTCTCGAAGCTCTCGGCCAGGCGCTGCTTGATATCGGACTTGACCTTCACCCGGTCGATCACGACATCGATCGTGTGCTTCTCGGCTTTCTTCAGCTTCGGCAAATCGTCGATTTCATAAATCTTTGCCTTGCCGGCACCGGTCTGTATCCGGAACCGCACGAAGCCCTGCGCCTGCATGTGTTCGAACAGGTCGGCGTGCTCGCCCTTGCGGTTGGCCACCACCGGCGCCAGGATCATCAGCTTGGTATCCTCCGGCAGCGCCAGCACCGCATCGACCATCTGCGACACCGACTGCGCCGCCAGCGGTTTCTCGGGATGGTCGGGACAATAGGGCGTGCCGACCCGTGCATACAAGAGGCGCAGGTAGTCGTGAATTTCGGTGACCGTGCCGACCGTCGAACGCGGATTGTGCGAGGTCGCTTTCTGCTCGATCGAGATCGCGGGCGACAAGCCCTCGATCAGATCGACATCGGGCTTTTCCATCAACTGCAGGAACTGACGCGCGTACGCCGACAGCGATTCGACGTAACGACGCTGTCCTTCCGCGTACAGCGTATCGAAGGCCAGCGATGATTTGCCGGAACCGGACAGGCCGGTAATGACGATGAGCTGATTACGGGGGAGTTCCAGGCTGATGTTTTTCAGGTTGTGCGTGCGCGCACCGCGGATTCGAATTTCTTCCATGAACTGCCTTCAACGTGGCCTTTAAATGGGTCAACCTGATACTATAACGGGTTTTGGCGCACGCCGTATCACATACGCAGCCCTGTTATCAAGTCCTCATGCAATCCAAACAATCTGTCGAATCCGGCGCACGAATGAGCAAGACAGAAGTCCGTGCCAGTCTGTCATTGGCATCGATCTTCGCGCTGCGCATGCTCGGCATGTTTCTCATCCTTCCCGTGTTCGCTATTCATGCGAATACTTTGCCAGGCGGAAATAACGCGACGCTCGTCGGACTGGCGATGGGCATGTACGGGCTCACGCAAGCGTTCGGCCAGATCCCGTTCGGCGTCGCCTCCGACAAGTTCGGCCGCAAGCCCATCATCATCATCGGCCTGCTGCTGTTCGCGCTCGGATCGTTCATCGCGGCGGCAGCCACTGACATCGTGTGGGTCATCGTCGGCCGCGCACTGCAAGGCGCGGGTGCCATCTCGGCGGCGGTCACGGCCTTCATTGCGGATTCGACAAGGGAAGAGCATCGCACCAAGGCCATGGCCATGGTCGGCGCTTCGATCGGGCTGACCTTCGCGGTCTCGCTGATCGCGGCACCGGTGCTTTATACGGCGATCGGCATGGGCGGCATTTTTGCGCTGACCGGCATCCTCTCGCTCATTGCGATCCTGGTGGTGGCGTTCGTCGTGCCCCCGGCGCCGCCGATGATCGCGGCAAAGCGGGTGCCGTTCAGCGAGGTACTCAAGAATGCCGAACTGATGCGCCTCAACTTCGGCGTCTTCGCGCTGCATCTCACGCAAATGTCGATGTTCGTCGTCGTGCCGTCGGCGCTCGAACAATACGCCGGCCTGCCGGTATCGGCCCATTGGAAGATCTATCTGCCGGTGGTGCTCGCGTCCTTCCTCTTCATGCTGCCGCCAATCTTCATCGGCGAGAAACGCGGCAAGACCAAACAGGTATTTCTCGGTGCGATCGGGTTGATGCTGGTGGTGCAGGGCGGGTTCTGGGCCTATCTGTCGCATCCGTCGCAGCATTGGGGCCTGCTGGTCCTTCTGTTACTTGCTTTCTTCATTGCCTTCAATATTCTCGAGGCGAGCCAGCCGTCGCTGGTATCGCGCATCGCGCCGCCGTCGGCGAAAGGCGCGGCGCTCGGCGTGTACAACACGCTGCAGGCGCTTGGCCTGTTCTGCGGCGGCGCGCTCGGCGGCTATTTAAAACAGCACGCGGGCGCATCCTCAGTATTCATCCTCGGTGCCGTGACGACACTGGCCTGGCTTATAATCGCAGCCAGTATGAAAAACCTACCGCGCCGTTCCGCAAGGCCGGCAGCCGCAGCAGCTTAACAGGAGAAATTCATGGCATCCGTAAACAAAGTCATTATCGTCGGCAACCTCGGCCGTGATCCGGAAACGCGCTACATGCCGAACGGCGAGGCGGTCACCAACGTCGCGGTCGCAACCACCGAAAGCTGGAAAGACAAGAACACCGGCGAAAAGAAAGAATTGACCGAATGGCACCGCATCACCTTCTATCGCAAGCTGGCCGAAATCGCCGGGCAGTATCTGAAGAAAGGTTCGCAGGTCTACGTCGAAGGCCGTCTGCAGACGCGTAAATGGACCGATAAGGAAGGCGTCGAACGCTACACCACCGAAATCATCGCCGACAGCATGCAGATGCTCGGCAGCCGTCAGGGCATGGGCGGCGGCGCCGGCGCACCGATGGATGACGATTACGCAAGCAGCGCGGCCGCACCGCGCCAGAATGCGGGTGCGGGTGCGGGTGCGGGTGGCGCAGCCCGAGGAGGAGCGCCATCACGACCGGCCCCGAATTTCAGCGATATGGATGACGATATTCCGTTCTGAGTCCCGCCAGGCCACTTGCTTCAATTCAGGTTCTTACGCCCCCGCGAGGATGCCGGTCTTTCGAAGCAAGACCGTGAAAACGGTCTCTTCGGCATCATTCGATGCCACCCGTATCGTGCCCCCATGCGTCACGATGATTTCACGGGCGATGAACAGGCCGAGCCCAAGGCTGGTGGTCGACCGGGCATCGGGTGCAACCTGCATCGCCGGATCGAGGAATATCTGCAAGACCTCGCATGGAATGCGTGTGCCGTGGTGTTTCACCTCGATGCAAACGGCTTCGCTTTCTTCGCATGCGGTAAAAAGGACCGGCTTGCCACGCGCGCAGTACTGGACGGCATTATTCAACAGATTGATGATCGCCTGCTGGAGCCGCGCAGCGTCGAACAAGCCGGCGAGATTTCCCGAGGTCCGGAAATCGAAGGTGCAATACGGATGCGCGGTTCGCACGGCGTCCAGCGCGTTTTCGCAAATGCGGCCCATGTCGGACGCCCTGGGAGCGAGCGGAATGCCGTGTTCGAGCCGCGTCTTCGTGTATTCCAGCAGATCCCTGATCATGGCGTTCATCGTCGCGGTGCTGCTCTTGATCCGGCCTACCGCCTGCAAGCGCTTTTCTTCGGGCAGGTTGGGCAGGGACAGATAATCAGCCGCCATCGAAATCGCGCCCAGCGGTGTGCGCAAGTCGTGCCCGAGGATGCCGAGGAAGGTATCGCGCGAACGGGCGATTCCGTCCGAGTACATGCGCATGGACTCCGCAAGCGCCTGGTCCAATGCTTCATTGAAACGCATCATGTCCGCGAGTTCCTGTGCTCCGGCCTGCGTGACATGCGCCATCCAAGGTTTGAGCACGCTCATCTTCAGCGCCCGGTGTTCCGCGGCCAACTGCGGCAGGTCGAAAACGCCAAGACGACGAAGGGCGCCGCAGACAGCCGCCGTGGTTTCCTGTCCGGCCTCGTTGCCGGAGCCGATGTCTTTTGCGACTGCCAGCAGAATCTCTCGCGCATGCTCGCGCAAGGCCTGCGAAGTCATATTCCGTTCCGGAGCATGGGTTTGTGCCGCAAGCACATCCCGCTCGATGATGATCTGGTCGAGATTCGCGATGATGAACGGCGCTAATTTCATGATGTCTGTCGCGTTGTCGTTAGCGTGGTGATGTCGACCATCCGATGGGCCGGGACGCGGACGGTTATAGCACATTCGCGCGCGGCTCCGGTTCGGCCGCGATCGGGCGCGATCGGCCGGCGGCCGGGAAACCAACGCCCGCGAATCGCTATAAGATAAGTGTTGTTAACGATCAAGGGGACTCCAAATGCGCAATCGATTCCTGGCGAACCCGCGGCACCGGATGCTGCGGCTTCTGTTGGCGTGCATCATGTGCGTCGATGCCGCCTTGGTGTCGGCTGCGGCCGGCACCGCGGACGATGCCGGTGCCGCTGCGCTGCGCGCGAAATATGCCGAACTGGAAGCCCGGCTTGCCGATAATCAGTTC
>JAQGLQ010000560.1 GCA_028292785.1 Noviherbaspirillum sp.
TTATTTCAAATCGGCGGCATATCGGGATCTCGGGGGTCATCCGGCCCGGCATGCCGCTGTTCACGGTTCTTCATGACTGACCTCGATAGCAATTTGACCACGCTCGCGCTGACCATTAAACAATGGGGCCGCGAACTCGGTTTTGCGGAGATCCGCATTTCCGATACCGATCTGTCCACGCAGGAACCGGGACTGCGCGCGTGGCTGGCTGCCGGTCACCACGGCGAGATGGATTATATGGCAGCGCATGGAATGAAGCGCGCGCGGCCGGCGGAACTTGTGCCGGGCACGATCCGGGTGGTCACGGCGCGCATGGATTATCTGCCCGGCGGCGCGGCCGATGACTGGCGCGGGCGGGAACAGCGGCGCGCCGGCGACGCGGCGGCCGCGGCGATTTCAATCTACGCGCGCGGTCGCGACTATCACAAGGTATTGCGTTCGCGCCTGCAGCAACTGGCCGACCGCATCCGGGGGGAAATCGGCGACTTCGGATACCGCGTGTTTACCGACTCGGCGCCGGTGATGGAAGTCGCCCTCGCCGCAAAATCAGGCATCGGCTGGCGCGGCAAGCACACGCTGCTTCTCACCCGCGAAGGCGGTTCGATGTTCTTTCTCGGCGAGCTGTTCACCGATCTGCCGCTACCTGTCGATGAGCCGGTCACCGGGCATTGCGGACAGTGCTCGGCATGTATCGACGTCTGTCCGACCCAGGCGATCGTCGGACCGTACAAGCTCGATGCGCGGCGCTGCATCTCGTACCTGACCATCGAGTTGAAGGGCAGCATACCGGTCGAGCTTCGCCCCCTTATCGGCAATCGTGTTTACGGTTGCGATGATTGCCAGCTGATTTGTCCCTGGAATAAATTCGCCCGGCGCGCCTCGCTGTCCGATTTCGACGTGCGCAACGGACTCGACGATGCGACGCTGGTCGAGCTGTTCGGATGGAGCGAGGAAGAATTCAATCGCAGGCTGGAAGGCAGTCCGATCCGCCGCATCGGCCACGAGCGCTGGCTGCGCAATATCGCGGTCGGTCTCGGCAACGCGGCGCAAGCGGATGTGATATCGCCCGGGATCGTCGCCGCGCTCGAAGCGCGGCGCGGGCACCCGTCCGCGCTGGTGCGCGAGCATGTCGAATGGGCGCTTGCCCGGCACGGACTACTTCAGTAGCCTCGCCAGTTCGACCGCGGTCTTCACATTCATTTTGTCGAAGATATGCGCGCGGTGCACTTCCACGGTACGCATGCTGATGCCGAGTTGATCGGCGATCACCTTGTTCATTTTGCCTTCGAGGATCAGGTCAAGCACCTCGCGTTCGCGCGTCGACAGGGTGGCCAGCCGCGCATGAACCGCCGCGATTTCGCTCGCCTGCCGCGATGCGGCGAGGGCTTCCTGCACGCGATCCATCAGCTTGTTGTCGTTGAAGGGCTTTTCAAAAAAGTCGAACGCGCCGCGCTTGAGCGTATCGACCGCCATCGGCACGTCGCCGTGGCCGGTGAGGAAAATGACCGGCAGCCTGCGCGTCAGGTCGCGCGCGGCCAGGATCTCGAACAGGGCGACGCCGCTGGTGTCAGGCATGCGCACGTCGAGCAGGACGCAGTCTCCTTGTTCATCGAAGACGATGCTGTCTTCCAGCGCGGAGAGAAACGCATCACCGCTTTCATAGGCGCAAGCAGCGATGCCGCACGACCTGGCAAGCCAGGTGAGGGAATCGCGTATCACTTCTTCGTCATCGATAATGTGCAGCATTTTCTTTCAGTTCGGGTCCATGTTTCATGCGCCGCCCGAACGGCCGGGCCGCGCCATCATAGCGAAAAAAACTGCATCGGGAGCGGCGCAGCCTTCACTCTTTGACAGGCTGCGCGCTTGGCATGGCTTCGGCCGATACGGGCAGGGACAAGCGGAAGATCGTTCCACCCGCGGGATTGTCGGCATGGGTCAGCGTGCCGCCGTGGAATTCGATTGCCGTACGGCAGATACTCAAGCCGATTCCCATGCCTTCGCTTTTCGTGGAAAAGAAAGGCGAGAACAGGCGTTCAGCCACTTCCGCGGAAATACCGTGTCCCTGGTCGATCACCGAGATGGCAATGTGGGTCTGCAGGCTGGATGCCGACGCCTGCACCTCCTCGCATTCCGCAACGATGCGCAAGGTGCGGCGTTCGGGAGGCACGCGCTGCATCGATTCGATGCCGTTGCGCGTCAGGTTCAGCAATACCTGTTCCAGCAGCACACGGTCGGCGAGCAGGGGCGGCAAATGAAGCGCGATGCTGGTCTGGATCGCGACGAAGAACTGCTGCGCCTGCAGTTCGACCAGCGGCATGACACTGTCGATCAGCGACGCGACCCGAACCGGTTCGCGTGATTGTTCCCGCTTCTTCACAAATGCATGCACGCTGCGGATGATCTGCCCCGCGCGTTGCGCCTGCGCCTTGGCTTTTTCCAGGGCCGGCTTCAGCATGTCGAGATCGACCCGGCCCGGCTTGCGCGCGCTTTCCTCGATCAGATTGAGGGCGCCCGTGGTGTAGCTGGAGATCGCCGCCAGCGGCTGATTGAGTTCGTGCGCCAGCGTCGATGCGATTTCCCCCATGGTGGACAGGCGCGCGCTGAGCTGCAGCTTTTCCTGCTGCTGGCGGTTCAGGTCCTCGATGCGCTTGCGATCGGAGATGTCGAGTATCGATCCCATCCAGCCGGTTTGCCTGCCGCTGTCGTCGACCAGCGGAGATTCATAGATCAGCACCGGAAAGCGCTCGCCATTGCGCTGAAAAACCGTCTCATATCCCTGCGGCGTCACGGTGCCGGCAAGCACCTGCGAAAAGCGATGCTGATATTCTTCGATCGCCTCCGGCGCCCAATAGGGCATCGGCGGTTTTCTGCCGACCAGTTCTTCCATCGGCATGCCGACCATTCTGCAAAAAGCGGGATTCGCATAAGTCACCCGGCCTTCGAGGTCGCGCGCGCGCATGCCCGTGACCAGCGAGTTTTCCATCGCTGTACGGAATGCCACCTGCTGCCGCAAGGCGCCCTCGGCGGCAAGGCGGCGGTTGATGTCGCGCCGCAACGCCCACAAGCTCCACAACAGGCCGAACGACAGCGCGATCACCGAGCCGACCAGCAGGTTAGGCAGCAAGCGCGGAGCGCTTTTGACGCTATTGCTGCGTAACATCAGCGTTGCCCCCGGCAGATCGAGCGCCCGCTGATGGGTATAGATATTCCTGCCGGGTCCACCCGAGGCGCGTTTCGCGAGTACCTTGTCATCGCTGTCGCTGAGCGCGATTTCGTTTTCCTGGGCAAACCACCAGGGGACCATCTCATCGAGCAGGTTAGCCACCGAATAAGTGGCGACCAGGCTGCCGACATAGCGGTCGCCGGCGTGCAAGGGGAGGTGGTAATCCATCATGATCGGGCCCGACAGGCCAGGCGGCGGCGCCGGCGCGCTGTACTGTGCCTTGCCCAGCCGTCGCGCATGGCGGGCAGTCTCGACGGAGTGCGGCGAAAGATCCTCATGCGCAACCTGGACATAGTCGGTAGTAGCGACCAGCTTGTCGTCGGCGTCGAACAGCACGATGCGGGTCAGTTCGCGATTGTTTCGCAGCAGGGACAACGTGCGGTCTTCCAGCCGCTTGCCCGTCAGGTGGCCGGCGCTGATTTCCGAACCAATCAGCCGCAAATTCTCTTCATCCCGGCCGAGTTGGAAGCGGATGGTCTGTTCGACCCACAATGTGTCGGCGATCAATTGTTCCTGCCGTTCCATGGCTTCGATCTGCTGCGCCTGCCAAGGCAGCCACAATAACGTCGATACGAAAAGCAGGATCAGCAGGACGGGCGGAAGCCAGTGCACTGTTTGCCTTCGCCCAGGCAATCCGGGTCCGGCGCTGCGTTTGAAGTTCACCATAGGCATGATCAAGTGTCACGGCAGCGGACCGCCGCCGGAGAAGTGCAAGTGTATCCGACTGAGCAATGATGATGAAATCGCGAGCGAAATCGCGGAAACGGGAGTGGTGATTGTGGTTAACCACACTTGTGAGCAGTTGCCGGCCTGATGAAAATGTCGAGCATCTTGAAAGATATCACTATCTCCCCCACCCGCCATTCATGAGAATCCTCTCGTTGCTTCTGGCCTATGCTTCTGCTGCAGTCAGCATCAACGCGCAGGCCCAGGCCCCCGTTGTCATTAAGTTCAGCCATGTGGCGGCAAGCGACACACCCAAAGGCAAGGCAGCGGAGCGTTTCAAGGAACTTGCCGAACGCGCTACAAAAGGCCGCGTCGTGGTCGAGGTCTATCCCAACGGCCAGTTGTACAAGGATAAGGAGGAAATGGAAGCCCTGCAGCTGGGCGCGGCACAAATGCTGGCGCCTTCTCTCGCGAAATTCGGACAGTTGGGGGTGCGTGAATTCGACGTGTTCCAGCTACCCTTCATGTTCGCCAGTCGGGACGCGGTTTACCGCATCACCGAAGGCCCGATCGGCCAAGGCCTGTTGAAAAAGCTCGAGGTAAAAGGCATTACAGGTCTTGCCTACTGGGATAATGGATTCAAGGTCATGTCCTCGCGCCGGCCCCTCAAAATGCCGGGCGATCTGAAGGGGCAGAGAATGCGGATCCAGCAGTCCAAAGTGCTGGAGACGCAGATGCGCACCCTCGGTGCGATTCCACAGTCGATCGGATTCGGCGATGTGTATCAGGCGCTCAAGAGCGGGGCGGCGGACGGTACCGAAACCGCTCCTTCGAATTTCTATGCGCAGAAAATGCAGGACGTGCAGCCGCACCTCACAGTGTCCAACCATGGATATCTCGGATATGCGGTGATTGTGAACAAGAAATTCTGGGATGGTCTGCCGGCGGGCATTCGCAGCGATCTGGAAGGCGCGATGAGAGACGCGACCAAGTATGCGAATGC
>JAQGLQ010000418.1 GCA_028292785.1 Noviherbaspirillum sp.
GAGGCGTACCGCGCTGCCGCTCCAGTTCGCGCTGATCTGCGGGCGGGTGAAGCTGCCGCGCGCGGTGCCGCTGGCGTCCAGCGCGCCGCCGAATTGCGGACCCAGCTGATCCAGCCGCGGAGCGGCGAGCGTGAAGGACAGCTGTCCTTCATTCTGCGACAGCCGTCCTTGCACATCGAGCCGGTTGGCGCCGGCCTCCAGCATGAAGCGCGCGATATCGACGCTGTCGGCGCGCAGCGTGGCCTTGCCCTCGCCCCGCAGCGAATGGCCCTCGAGCCGGCTGTCGACAATGCCGAAGGTCAGATCCGCGACCAGTTGCGGCTGGCGCGCACCATTCACGGAAAAGCGCGCATTCAGCAGCAGGTCGGGCAGCTTCTCGAACGCGCCGAGGTCCTTCAACCGGAAGCGCGTCAACTCGCCGGCCGCGCTGAAGCCCTGCGCTCCCTCGAGGTCGGCATGTCCGGCCACATGAAGCCGGCCCTGCCCCACGCTCAGGTCGGCCTTGTCGATGGTTACTCTCGAACCGGCCAGCGAGCCGTGCGCGATGAGCCCGATGGTCTGCCGGTTGAACGGCTCGGTGAGCTCCACGCTGAATGACTGCGCGCCGGATGCCTGCCTCAGTCCGATCCGGCCGGATAGCGCGGTCGGCCGCATGCGGCTGTCCAGGCCGCGCAGGTTGACTTCCCTGACCGTCAGGTCGAGCGTCAATGCACCGCCGGCATAGCGACCGCTGCCGGTCAGGGTGCCCGCCGTCTGTTTCGCGGCGCCGAGCATGGCGGCGATCCGCTCGAAATCGAAGCGTCCTTCCTGTTGCCGGAATGCGATGCGCAGGCTGGTGAAGGGCGCCTCCATTTCATCGTACGGGCCGGCTTCGGCGTTGGCGATGGCAAGCTCGCCCGCCCCATCGGGGGCGACACGCAAGGTCGCGGCTATCCGTGTCGTGGGCAAAGCGGGCATGAACCGGGACAGATCCAGTGCCGCCACGCTGAGGTCGGTGAGCCCGAGCGGCTGCTCCGAAAACGGCCGCACCGCGGCGCGACCCTTGATGCTTGCGCCGCTGACCGCAAGGTCGATGCCGACTATCAGCTCTTCCAGCGAGCCCCGTGCGGAGATATCTCCCGTCGCCCCGAATTTCCGTTCGCCGACTGTCGCTTCTCCACCGCTCGCGAAGCGCGCGTCGAGCGCGTAAGGCTTGCTGGTCGAAACCCTGGCCTGGCCTCTGAACGTGCCGGCGAACGAGCCCGCTTGTGCGCCGGAACGCAGGCCGAGGCGCTCGACATCCAGGAGATAGCGCTCAGCATCGTACGACAGCTTGAAAGCGAGCGGCCCGAGTCCGATCGATTGCGACGGGCCAAGCCGGATCTCGCCGCCGCCCAGTTCGGCGCTGTCGACCTGCAGCTCGATGGGCAAAGCGATGCTGTCGGGCAGGCGCGAGGGTTCCTTTTCGGCTTCTTCCTTTTTTTCGAAAACGAGATTGTCCGCGCGCAGCGACTGGATTTGCAAGCGCCGGCTCAGCAGTGCGGCTGCCCGCCATTCCAGCTTCAGTCCCTCGAGCGTAATGCGTTGCGCGCCGGAGTCCAGCGTGAGACGGTCGATCCGCAGCGGCCCGATCAGGCGGCCATGGACACCGTCGGCGCGCGCGGCGGCCCCGGCCATGGCGAACGCGGCACGGGCGCCGCTCTCCGTAGCGAGCAGCCAGCCGCCCGCCGCAAGCAACAGTGCCAGCATGAGCAGCAGCGCGCCAAAAGCGATGAGGATGCCGCGCGGACGGCGCTTCGTTTTGCTGGCGTCGTCAGAATCCATAGCCGATCGAGAAATGCAAACGCGGCTTGCGGGTTTCATGGGCGAAGGCCAGATCCACGTTGACCGGGCCGATCGGACTGCGCCAGCGCGCGCCCAGGCCCGAGCCGTGCACCAGGCGGAAATCGCTCCACGAGTCGGCGGCGTTGCCGGCGTCGGTGAACACCGCCGCGCCCCACTGCGGCGTGATCCAGTACACCATTTCCGCGCTCAGCACCGCGAACACCGTGCCGCCCACGATCGCGCCGGCCTGCGCCACGCCGAGCGTGTTGTAGCTGTAGCCGCGCACGCTCTGATCGCCGCCGGCGCGGAATAGCAGATCGCTGGGCACGTCCAGCCTGCTTGCGCGGAATACCTGTCCCGCCTGCCCGCGCAGCAGCGGCTGCCAGCGCGTGCCCCAGGTGTCCAGCCAGGTCGCGCCGGCGAGCACGCGGCCCAGATTGCGGCTGGCGGCGGCGCCCGTCATGCCGGCATCGAACTCGATGGACGCCACATAACCGCGGCGAGGCGTGATCAGATTGTCGAGGCGCCGCCTGGTATGGATGTAGGTGCCGATCAGCGCCTGCCGGTTGTTGGCGAACACATCCCCTACCCGTTGCCGCTCGGCGAGATAAGCCGTACCCCAGACCTGCTCATCGGTCTTGATCGGGCTGGTGATGCGCGCGCCCAGGCGTATCTTGTCGTTGATTTCGCCGGCGATGTCGCTGCGTTCCAGTCGGGCGTCGACGCTGGGACGCCAGCTCGCAAACGGGCCGGTCTTCAGCGACGGCAGATAGACCGCGCCGGCGAGGCGGCGCGTCTTCTGATCGAGCAACAGTTCGGATTCGAGCCGCCAGGTCTTTTCGAAGAAGTTGCGGTCCAACCATTTGATTTCGAGCCGCGGACCGGCATCGGTGGAGAAACCGACGCCCAGTGCCAGCCGCTTGCGCTCGTTTTCGGAAACTTCCACACGCACCGGCAGCCCGTGCGGCCGGTTGCGATTGACTTCCACGGTAGCGAACGCCGAGCGGAAATAGCCGCTGTCCTGCAATCGGGCCTGCAGTTCATTCAGCTTTTCCTGCGAATAGCGGTCTCCGGGGCGAATGGGATTGACCTCATCGACGATGCTGCGCGGATAGCGCTGCAGACCCTCGACCTGCACCTCGCCGAACGTGAATGCCGGGCCGGAGTCGAGTTCCACGGTCAAGGCGGCGCTGCGCCGCGCGGGATCGACGCGTGCTTCGCTATCGGCAATTTCCGCGCCCGGATAATCGAGGACCAGCAGATTCTTCAGCAGAGCGTTCTTCGCGCCATCCCAATCCGCCTGGCGAAATCGTTCGCCGCGGCGCAACCCCCACTGCATGCGTAGCGCCTGCACGCGCGATGCATGCCGGGGGTCCGATATATCGCCGCGAAAACGGATATCCACGTTGTCGACGCGAACCGGTTCGCCCAGCACGATATGGAAACGCGCCGCCAGTTGTTCGCCCTCGCCGCTCAGCTCGGGCCGTACCGTCGGATTGAAATAGCCTTCCGTCGCCAGCAGATCGCGTATCTGCTGCGGCGTGATATCGGCAAGGCGTTCCAGCTCTTCCCGCGTCATCTCGGGATCGTTCATATGCCGGCGTATCTCGAGATGCTCGTTGAGCAGGCTTGCGAAAGGACCGGCGCCGATCAGTTCCACCCGGTATCGGGCGTCCTGTGCACTAACTTCGGCGGTTGCGGCCAACGTCAGAAACAGCCATGCGATGATGCAGCGGAAGAATCCGCTCCTCATGATGCGTAGTCGGGTCGTCGCGATGCACTCCAGGCTGTCTGCCATTATCCAAAGGGTTTGCCGGTATCCACCGATTAAACCACGACATCGCTGTATCGCACTTGTGCAAACTCTATCCGCGCCGCTATTGTTTCATCGCGCGAACTTCAATATGGCAGTTCAAGGGACGCGGCGAGGGGCACGCGCCCCTGCCCGCATGACCAGATCGGAAGAGACTTCCAGCGTTCAGATTCCGTATCGCTCCTGCAAAAGCCGCTGGACCAGCAATCTTGTTTCTTCCAGAGGTTCGTAGCCTGGTTGGTGCTCGAACACTACCGTGTGTCTTGAATCTCCAGCGGCCTTTCCACTGTCATCGGTGACGGAAATCACTGCCATCAGCTTTCCGGTTTCCACTTCCTGAACATGAGCGTGCGCCCTCCAGGTACCTACATTGCAATCAAGTGTTTGCATATCGCCTTGCATTATTTTCTCCGAACCTATTTACGTTCGATATTCACCTCGGGATCCTTCCTCTTTTCCGGGCGCGCGGTGGCGCGCCACTCCCAACAGGTCATGGGCGCCCGCTGCGTCATCTTGGATCGAAGGAGTCTTGACCTTGACCGGCCGTCAAGGAGCCGACCGTCCGGCGGGTAGCTCGCGCCGGAACGGATTGATCAGGTTGCTCCATTTCACCATGCGACAGAGAGAGACATCATGATCCCGCTCAGTCGAACGCATGATTTCGGGAGACAAAAAAAAGCCGGCCCGTAGGCCGGCCGCTGTGTGGGACAACTGCGATCAGCGTGCGGCGCCGCTCGAAGAACTGGAGGAGCCGGACGGCCCCGAGTCGCCGCTTGTGCCTATTGGCCGGCCGGAGCTCGAGGACGAGCCCGAGCCGGAAGTGCCGCCCATACCTGTACCGGGAGAACCGGTGGTGCCGGTAGCGCCGCTGCCGCTGCCGCTGCCGGTGCCGGTACCGGACGAGCTTCCTGTCGAACCGGACATGCCGCCGGACCCGGATGTGCTGCTACCGCCGGACATGCCTCCCGAGCCGGTGCTGCTCGAGCTATCCGGGCTGGAGCTGCCTGTGCCGCTCGTGGCGCCTGAGGTACCCGACCCATAGGTGCCCGACGAGCCCGAGGAGCTGGGCATGCTGGAGGAGCCGGTCGAGCCGGACGATCCTGTCGCGCCGCGTGAAGAATCGGAAGATCCGGAGCCGCCCGAAGCGCCCGACGAGCTCGAGCCGCCAGTAGAGCCCGACATGCCCGAAGTACCCGAGCTGCCCGAAGTACCCGAAGTACCCGAAGCACCGGAGCTGGTGTCCGCGGCGCCCGAGGCACCGCTGCCGCCGCTCATGCCCGATGTGCTTGCTCCGGTGCCGAGCGAACCCGAAGCGCCTGTCGAGCTTTTATCAGCGCTCGAGCCCGAGCTGCCGCTCATGCCAGTGCTGCCGGTCGATGAACCTGAACTCTGAGCGTAACTCGCACCTGCGACGCCCATCATTGAAATCAAAACTGCCAAAGTAAGTTTTTTCATATTGCCTCCAAATACTGGTAATGGGACGATTCCAACTCCGCTTCATGCCGGAGCAGAACTGTGGACCTTGGTTTGCCTGCCTGCTGCACCAAACTGTTTGCTCCAACTGTTAGCAGATACCCTTGCTTGTGAACCTGCTCCCGCTGCAGAGTTCAAAGCAATTGGGCCTCGATCAACTATGATCCGGGCCGCACCACACCTATTTCAATAATGCCTTGGCATGCTGCAATGACCACGAACAAGATTGAGTGTTTAGTAACGGCGCAGTTCGTTTTGTCGTCAGTACGCTTGATTCAGATCAAGTCGGCCTTGCGCAATGATTGCTTATGAGCAGCGACACGATGGCCATCGTGGTGCACGGAGGCGCCGGCGCCCCATCCGACAATCAGGATGGATGCGACTCTGCGGCCTACACGGGATGGGACATACTCTCGCAAAACAGGGCAGGACTGGATGCAGTGATAGCCGCGGTGCAAGTCATGGAAGACGATGGTCGCTTCAATGCAGGCACCGGATCGGCCTTGCGTCTTGACGGCATCACCGTGGAGATGGATGCCGCAGTCATGGATGCGGGTGGATGCCTCGGCGCAGTAGCATGCCTGCGCGATGTCAGGAATCCGGTGCTGGTGGCGCGCGAGATATCAAAAACGCCGCATTGGTTGCTGGCCGGAGAAGGAGCGCAGCGCTTCGCCCGGCAAGCCGGTCTTGCCGGCGGCTTCGCGTCGAGCGAGCATGCGCATCGCAAGCACCGGGACATGATGGAACGACTGCTCGCGGCAAGTGACGGCGGCGGATTACATGCATTTTCGCGTCACTGGAATTTCCCCACCGCTTGGAACGATGCCATCGAGCGCTACGGCTGCGGCACTGTCGGCGCTGTTGCGCGCGACGGCAACGGCAACTTTTCCGTTGCCACATCCACCGGCGGTTGCGCGCCGGCGCTACTGGGCAGGGTGGGCGACACGCCGATCGTCGGCTGCGGTTACCATGCCGGTCCGGCAGGCGCGGTAGCGGCGACAGGCATCGGCGAGCACATCGTGCGACTGACGCTATCGCGCACCGTCTATCAGTGGATCGAGGCCGGCATCGCGCTGGAGACGGCGCTGGCGCGCGGCATCGGCCTGTTTCCCGGGCATATCGGTGTCGGCTTGATCGCGGTAAGCCGGTCGGAGGCCGGGGCTCTCAGCAATCGTGCGATGCCGTGGCGCGTCATGTAGGCGCAAGCAACGCAAGTTGCTCATCGTCGAGATAACACCATTCTCCTTCCTCTAGCGCGAGCGCGGCCAGCGTCAATTCGCCGATGGCGGTGCGGCACAGCGCGCTGCAGTGATTCCCCGCGGCAGCGAGCATGCGCTTGACCTGATGGTATTTGCCCTGCTCCAGCACAATTTCCAGACGATGGGTATCGACCTTCTTGCATGAGAGCGCGGCAAGCGGCGCGGGTTCGTCATGCAACTGCACGCCGCCCAGCAACTGCTGCACCAGGCCGTCCGTGACCGGTTCGTGCGTGGTGGCCAGATAAAGCTTCGGCACATGCCGCTTGGGCGAGGATTGCGCATGGATGAAGGCGCCATCGTCCGACATCAGCAGCAGCCCGGTGGTGTCATGATCGAGCCGGCCTACCGGCTGCACTTCCCGCCAGCTGAACTGCTCGGGCAACAGGCTGAGCACGCCGGGATGATGGCTGGGCTTGCGCGAGCACTCATAATCGGCCGGCTTGTTCAATGCGATGTAAATGCGCTCGCGATAGGTCCATGCTTCATCGAAAATGGTGAACTCGAGGCCGGCGGTGTCGAAGCTCGCGCGGTAGTCCGTCACGACTTCGCCGGCGATCACAACTTCGCCGCCGGTGATGAGGTCGCGGCAATATTTGCGGCTGCCGAATCCTTGCGACTGGAGGACGCGGTCCAGGGAGAGCTTTTTCATCCCGGCACTCTAACAGAGTCGAGCCGCTTCATGCAGGCCACGGGTGACGAACGTGCCCGGAATTCACATACCCTTACCGGCGTGCAGATCGAGCGTCAGGAGCGTCGTATCGTCCTCCGGCGAACGCGCGGTCGTGAAGCCGAATTTCTTCGCCAGGGCCAGCAATCCCCGGTTGTAGTTCAGCGTCTCTCCCACGATCTCGCGTATTCCGTGGCTGCGGCAATACTCGACGAGTTTTTTCATCAGGATGCGCCCCAGGCCTTTGCCCTTCATGTCCGAGCGCACGATGATGGCGAACTCGGCACTGACGCTGTCCGGATCGGAAATGGCGCGCGCCACTCCCAGGGTTTCCAACTCGCCGTCGGGCCGCCTTCTGACCGCGATGAAAGCCATCTCGCGGTCGTAGTCGATCTGAGTCAGGCGCGCCAGCTGCGAGGGCTGCAGTTCGCTCATCCGGGTAAAAATCCGATAGCTGATGTCTTCCTGATCGAGCGCATTGAAAAACGCAAGGTGCTGCTGACCGTCCTCGGG
>JAQGLQ010000011.1 GCA_028292785.1 Noviherbaspirillum sp.
TAAGGCCTCGGCATCGGAAATCGTCGCCGGCGCCTAGCAGCCCTAAACGCGCGCCACGATCATGGGCACCCAGACTTTAGGCAAGGGCTCGGTGCAGACCATTCGGCAGCTGTCGGCCGACACCGCCGTCAAGCTGACCACCGCGCGCTATTACACGCCGAACGGCCGCTCGATCCAGGCCAGGGGCATTGTGCCCGACCTGCTGGTCGATGAAACCGCGGACGGCGACGGCCTGAACGGCCTGCGCCTGCGCGAAGCCGATCTGCAGAAGCACTTGTCGAACGACAAGGATAAGGAAGAGGTCAAGGCCAAGCTCGACGAGCTGGAAGAAGAACAGCGCCTGGCCGCGCTCGAGAAAAAGCGCAAGCCGCTCGAATTCGGCGGCAAGGATGATTTCCAGCTGGCGCAAGCGCTCAATCACCTGAAAGGTCTTCCGGTCCAGCTTTCGAAGACAGCCAAGATCGAAAGCAAGAAGGAAAACACGATCAATGAGACCAAGGGCGACAAGAACGGCGCAAAGAACGGCGAGAAGAAGTAAGCGCCGTCCGCGATAGAGATAGACAAAGGCCGCAGCGATGCGGCCTTTTGTTTTTATTGCATTAGAATGTCTGCTGCCACGGAACGCTGGCCGCCCGGCGCCAGCGATGCATGACGAATTTCAACCACGCCGATGAACGACAACCAACTACTCCGCTATTCGCGCCACATCCTGCTCGATGAGATCGGCATCGAAGGCCAGGAGCGATTGCTGGCGGCGCACGCGCTGGTCATCGGTGCCGGCGGGCTCGGCTCTCCCGCCGCCTACTATCTTGCTTCAGCCGGCATCGGCAGGATCACTCTGGTCGACAATGACACGGTCGATCTGACCAATCTGCAGCGGCAGATACTGCACACTACCGAACGCGTCGGACAGCCCAAGGCGCAATCGGGCAAGCAGACGCTGGTGCAAATCAATCCCGAGATCGACGTGGTGGCGCTGACCGAACGCGTCGAAGGCGCGCGCCTGGGAGAACTGGCGGGTCGGGCGACCGTAGTACTCGACTGCAGCGACAATTTCGGCACCAGGCATGCGGTCAATCGCGCCTGCGTCGAGCGCCGCGTGCCGCTGGTCTCCGGTGCCGCAATCAAGTTCGATGGACAGATTTCGGTATTCGATGCAAGCCGTGACGACTCGCCCTGCTACGCATGCCTGTTTCCGCCCGATCAGGAATTCGAAGAGGTGCTGTGCTCGACCATGGGCGTGTTCGCTCCACTGGTGGGCATCATCGGAACCATGCAGGCGGCAGAAGCACTGAAACTTGTCGCGCGCATCGGCGACTCGCTCGCGGGACGCCTGATGCTGCTGGACGCACGCGCCATGGAATGGACCAGTATCAGGGTCGGGCGCAATCCGGCCTGCCCGGTCTGCGGACATGCCCATTCCTGAAGCCGCGCCGGGCAGTTTATTTTTCCGGACTGTCGGCCGCGCAGACGAATCGATCGACTATCGGTCCGCCCGCGCCCGGTTCCTTCGCCCCATTGGTGCCGGCGGCGCTTTCGGCATTTCCCTGACCGCTACCTCCCGATGAATCGGTCATCGCGCGGTAGCGGATGAAAATCGCGAAATGGCGCAACTCGGCGCGCGTGGCGTCGCCCATGCTGACCGGCGGCGGATCGACCGCATTACCCGCGGCTGACGCAAGCGGCGCGGTGCAGATCGATAGCGCGCAGACAACCGCTCTTGCTTGAATTCGAATCATGACAAATCTCCCCTGTGCGAGAGTATTTGCTTATTTGGCAATTGCTCTTTGCCTTGAATCAAGCGCGATTCGGCGCAGCACGTGCATTTGAGTCCGATCAATCTTCGTCATCCCGGCACAACGCTCGCGACCAGCGCGCCGCGCAAGGCATTGCACACGACCACCTGTTCCGCCGCGCGCAGGTCATCCAGGGTAAGGCGCCTTTCACGCGCATCCCACGTCGGATCGGCAAGCAGGACGGTACGCATGATTCCCGGCAGCAGACCGGCATCGAGAGGCGGGGTATACCAGCGCCCATGCAATTTCAGAAAGACATTGCTGCGCGCGCCCTCGGTCAGTTCGCCGCGCTTATTGCAGAACAGCATGTCGAACGCACCCTGCGCTTCCGCAGCCTGCCATGCCGCATCGTAGTCTTCCCTGACCGTCGTCTTGTGGCGCAGCAACACCTCGCCGACCGCAGCCGGGCGCGCTGCGAGCAACACCTTCACCGGACCGGACAATTCCGACAGCGGCGCGCATTGCACGCTGCATTCGCCCGATTGCTTCAATGCCAGACGGACGCGATGCGCGCCCGGCGCGAGCGTTGCGCGGGCGCGCTCCAGCATGTCGCGCGCTTGCTGCTCGCTGAAGGCGAAACCGAAGTATTCCGCCGACCGGCGCAGGCGCGCCAGATGAAATTCGAGATGGCGACAACCGTCGGCTTGCGTGGCATGCATGGTTTCGAACAGTTCGAATCCGCATGGCAGCTCGCTGAGAAACCTGCCCTTGAGCCGGCATTCCGCGTATTCATCATTGGCAACGCTGTCATGCACGATACCGGCGCCGATACCCAGCACGCCATGGCGCACTCCATCGCCGCGCAGCGCGCTCAGCACGGCGGTGCGAATCGGCACCGACAGGCAGAAATCGGCAACGCGGCAACCCGGGTCCGGCGCATCGAACCAGCCTATCGCACCCGTGTAGAAACCGCGCGGCCCGGATTCCAGTTCGCGAATGATCTGCATGCTGCGGCGCTTGGGCGCGCCGGTCACGGAACCGCAGGGGAACAAGGCGGAAAATGCCTGTTCCAGCGTCGTCTCCTCGCGCGCGACCGCGGTCACCGTCGACGTCATCTGCAGGACGCTGCGATAGCGATCGACGTCGAACAGGCGCGGAACCTGCACCGATCCGGGCATGGCGATGCGGCCGAGATCATTGCGCAGCAGGTCGACGATCATCAGGTTTTCGGCGCGGTTCTTCGGATCGCCGGCAAGCTTCACCGCGCGCAACGCATCTTCGGCGGCATCGCCGGTCGCGGCCGCCGTGCCCTTCATGGGACGCGCGGTCAGTTGACCATGCCGGTGCCGGACGAACAGCTCGGGCGAAAGCGACAGCACGGCGCTGCCGTCGGGCATGGAGATCAGCGCGCCATACGGCACCGGCTGCCGGGCGCGAAGCTGCCGGTATAGCTGGAGCGGCGCGCCGTAGGCGTCGAACGTCAGCCGGTAGGTGTAGTTGACCTGATAGGCATCGCCGGCTTCGATATACGCATGGATGCTTGCGACGGCATCGCGGAATTGCCGTTCATCGACGCTCGCGCGAAGGTTGGCGATGCCGGCCCGTTGCCCGGTTGCCCGGGTTGCGAGCCAATCGTCCACCTGAGCGGACGACAGTTTTTCACAGCGTTCGAACAGGAGAACCCGCGACACCACGGCCTCGCCCGGACGTGCCTCGATCCCTTGCATCTGCGCACCGAGCTCGTACGAAAACAGTCCGACCGCATGTCTGCCCTCGCTCAGCGCCTGCTGCAAGCGTTGCCACAGCTCAGGCAGATCGGCGGCGTCGCAGCACTCGAGCGAACCGACATATCCCGTGTACAGGCGCGAACGGGGGTCGGCCACGCCGGATGAGCTATCGTCGAGCAGGGCAAAACAATCGTTGAAGGTATCGGGAGCGGCGGGCATGGCGTCGGATGCGCATTCCTCGCGGATGCATTGCGGGGAACGGGACAAACGGAGAAGCGATGGAAAACGCGTATTGTAATCGCTGACGCCGCCTCGCCCGCTTCCGCATCCAGGAAAGCGGCGAGCGCGGCGGGCCGCTCAGAGGAGGAGCAGCGCGATCTGTGCCTGCGCGCTCTCGGAGGGGCTATGCTTGAACCCGGTCTTCGCGAAGCGATGCCAGCGTCCCAGCACAAAGCTGGTGATCATGTTGGCGCGCGCGGCGATCTCCACATCCTTCACCTGGCCCTGGCTCGCGGCAACCCGCAAGGAATGCTTGAGCGCCAGTTCGACCCGGTCGATGAACTGGTTCATGCGCTGCTGCAGGCGCTCATCCTCGTTGACCAGCGCGTCGCCGATCACGACGCGGGTCATGCCGGGATTGCGCTCGGCGAAATTGAGCAGCATGCCGGTGATCGCCTGGACCTGGGACAAGCCGTTCTCCTGCTGCTCGGTGATCTGGTTGATGAGGCCGAACACGGTGGATTCGATGAATTCGATCAGTCCTTCGAACATCTGCGCCTTGCTCGCAAAATGCCGGTACAGCGCGGCTTCCGACACATCGAGCCTGCCCGCCAGCGCGGCGGTGGTGATCTTTTCGCCTTTCGGCTGCTCCAGCATGGCGGCCAGGGTCTGAAGGATCTGTAATTTGCGTTCGCCCGGTCGTGTGGTTGCCATAATGTTATTAAAGTTTAAGCAGTGGGGCGAGAACCGTGCCCGCTGGGTGTCTCCTTCAGCGCAATCGATGAAGGTGGCGCGCTAGTTGCCTCACGGATTTTACTTTGACATCGACAAAAGCGGGGCGCTTTGTCATTTCTGGCGGCGGAACGTCGCCAGCGGGGCGTTGCAAATCGTTCCTGCGTCCCAGATATTGCGTAACCCAGGCGGTACGCATCCCCAACGCTTTCGCGGAGCGCAGGTTTTCGGTGGTGTCTTCGACCAGGATGCAACGGCGGGCCGGCACTTTTTCCCTGGCGATGAGCTTGCGCAGCATGGGTTTCGACGGTTTCGGACGCAGCTGGCGATGGACGCGCATCAGCTCGATCGGGATATGCTTCGCGAAATGCCGATGCAATCCAAGGTGGCGCATCACATCATGGGAATAACGGCGCGGGGCGTTGGTCAGCAGGATTTTTCGCCCCGGCAGCTGTCGCAGCAGCCGTCCCAAGCCGCGCTCGGCACGGATCATGGCACTCAGATTGTCGAACTGATGCGCATCGCGCAGGAAATCCTGTTCGCGCACCTGATGATGCTTGACCAGGCCGAGCAGGGTCGCGCCGTAGCGCTTCCAGTAATCGAGCCGCACCGCATTGACCGCCGCCGGATCGGCCGGCTTGCCGGCGCTGCCCAGGGTC
>JAQGLQ010000086.1 GCA_028292785.1 Noviherbaspirillum sp.
CGACCTCCAGATCAAGCTCACTTCGTTTTCGCACGGCGGCGGATGCGGATGCAAGATCGCCCCGGGCGTGCTCGCCGAAATCCTGAAAAACTCGTCCGGCTTCCCGGTTCCCAAAGAACTGATGGTCGGCATCGAAACCGCCGACGACGCGGCGGTCTACAAGCTGAACGATGAACAGGCACTGATCGCGACCACCGACTTCTTCATGCCGATCGTGGACGATCCCTATGATTTCGGCCGCATCGCCGCGACCAACGCGATTTCGGATGTGTATGCGATGGGCGGCACGCCCATCATGGCGCTGGCGCTGGTCGGCATGCCGATCGACAAGCTGCCGCTGGAAGTCATCGGCCGCATCATCCAGGGCGGCGAGTCGATCTGCGCGCAGGCCGGCATCCCCATCGCCGGCGGGCATACCATCGATTCGGTGGAGCCCATCTACGGCCTGGTGGTGCTCGGGCTGGTGCATCCCTCGAAAGTCAAGCGCAACGCCGATGCCAGAGCGGGCGACAAGCTCATTCTCGGCAAGCCGCTGGGCGTGGGAATCCTCTCCGCCGCACTGAAGAAGGATGCGCTGGACAGCGCCGGCTATGCGGCGATGATCGAAAACACCACCAAGCTCAACACGCCCGGCAAGGCGCTGTCCGACCTGGCAGGCGTGCATGCGCTGACCGACGTCACCGGCTTCGGACTGCTCGGCCACCTGCTCGAACTCGCGCGCGGCGCAAAGTTGAGCGCGAAGGTGAACATGCGGGATATTCCCCTGCTGCCCGATGTGCAGCGACTCGCGGAACAAGGCTTCGTCACTGGAGCATCCGGACGCAATTGGGCCGGCTACGGCCACGACGTGACGCTGGCCGGCGAGGTGACCCCAGCGCAGCAGATGCTGCTGACCGATCCGCAAACCTCCGGCGGACTGCTCGTGTCCTGCGACCCGGCCGCTGTCGACGACGTGCTGGCGCTGTTCCGGGAGCAAGGATTCGCGGAGGCCGCCGTGATCGGCGAAATGAGCACCGGACCGGCACGGGCCATAGTGGCCGGCTAAAAATATCACCCCATCATCCCACACTGACAAAAGGCCCATCGTGCAGCACTCTTCCCTCTCGCGTTCCTTCACATCGCTTCTGGCCATCGGCGTCGCGGCAGTCAGCCTGATCGCGGCGAGCGCGGCCCACGCGCAGCAGGTATTGCGCGTGTCGGCGATTCCCGACGAAGCGCCGACCGAACTGCAGCGCAAGTTCAAGCCGCTCGGCAGCTACCTCGAACAGAAACTCGGCATGAAGGTGGAATTCGTTCCGGTGACCGACTATGCCGCTTCGGTGGAGGGCCTGATCAACAACAAGCTCGACATGGTGTGGTTCGGCGGCTTCACTTTCGTACAGGCGAAGATGCGCAGCAACGGCAAGGTCATTCCCATCGTGCAGCGTGAGGAAGACGAGAAATTCAAGTCGGTGTTCATCACCACCAGCAAGTCGATCAACAAGCTGGAAGACCTCAAAGGCAAGACTTTTTCATTCGGCTCGGAATCGTCGACTTCCGGCCATCTGATGCCGCGCTTCTATCTGCTCGGCGCGAAAATCAATCCCGATACGGATATGAAGCGCATCGCGTTTTCCGGCGCGCATGACGCGACGGTGGCCGCCGTCGCCGGCGGCAAGGTCGATGCCGGCGTGGTCAATATCTCCGTGTGGGAAAAGATGGTCGCCGAAAACAAGATCGCCAAGGACACGGTGCGCGTGTTCTATACCACGCCCGGCTATTACGATTACAACTGGACCGTGCGTTCCGACATGAATCCCGCGCTGCGGCAGAAGCTGACCGACGCCTTCCTTT
This sequence comes from Noviherbaspirillum sp., assembly GCA_028292785.1. Next base: position 1,834 of record JAQGLQ010000086.1, read on the forward strand.
CGCTCGACAGGAATGATCCGAAAGGCAAGGAAATCCTCGAACTGCAACGCGCGACGCGCTTCATTCCTTCCAAGGCCGAGAACTACACCGCCATCGAGAAAGCGGCGCAGAACGCGGGCCTGCTGAAGTAAGCAATGAGCTTCGATCTGCACGGCGTGTCGGTGCGCCACTTATCCGCTTCGGCGCATGCGCCGGGCGCCCTCTCCGGCATCACGGTGGCGATAGCGCGCGGCGAACAGGTGGCCCTGATCGGCCCGTCGGGCGCCGGCAAGACTACGCTGCTTCACACGCTGGCGGGCGCACACAAGCCTGACGGCGGCCGCTTCAGCGCCTTCGGAGTCGATCCCTGGACGCTGGGCAGCGCGCGCCGCCACGCGATGCGCGCGCGCATCTTCCTGGCGCCGCAAACTCCGCCGCTGCCGCCGCGCCAGCGCGTCGTCACAGCGGTGCTCGCCGGCAGACTGCCGCACTGGACATTGTGGCAAGCGCTGAAGTCACTGATCCGGCCGATCGATCCGCAGGCCGCGTTCGATGCGCTGGCCCGGGTCAACCTACGTGAAAAACTGTATGTCCGCGTGGACCGCCTGTCGGGCGGCGAGCGCCAGCGCTGCGGCATGGCCCGGCTGCTGGTATCGCAGGCCGAAGCCTTCCTGGTGGATGAACCTCTCTCGGCGCT
>JAQGLQ010000101.1 GCA_028292785.1 Noviherbaspirillum sp.
CACCCAGCCAATACTGGAGGGTCGGTGCGAGTACCGTCCGGCAGCGTCATATTGCAATATGGAATGCCTATCTCCGCCGTGATTTTACGCAAGTGTTATCCTGTTTGTTTGGATCATTTGCATCCGGGCTGTCTATCCTTGATACCCGCGCGGGAAACGCGATAAATGGACAGGAAGGGAACCAACCATGCGCATGAGTGACGAAGAATATTTCCGCACCTGCGTCGCGAAGGAACGGCATCTCGCGCATCTGCTCGGGCACCACGAAATCGAGGAATTCTATGAGAGCGCCGGCACCTTGTGGGACAACGCCAGGGCGCTGCCGCAATGGACGCGCGACTGGAAAGCGTGCGGGCCGCTGATCGCCGAATACGAACTCGAGATCTGCTTCGGCCGGGACGCCGCAAGCGGACATGCGAATCATGTAAGGATAGGTGCGGACGTGGTGTTTTTCTCCGACCATCCGTCCAGGGAGCGCGCCGTCATGTATGCCATCGTCAAGGCGGTGATCACGGCACTCGAACACAGAAAGGCGGAGCGTAAAGCGCATAGCGCTTAAGCCGCATTTAAGCGGGCATATGCATGATCGTAATATGCCAATCGAAAGGATGAGTCATGACTGAAAAGCCCGAATGGGAAGTGCTCGACGCCCCATCGCCCGGGGCGCAATCGCGCGGCGCGCGGCAGTCTCTGCCGCAATTATTGAAAGCAATGTTCGGTCCCCGCTGGAAATGGAAGATCGCCGCTGTGGCGGTGGTCGCGGGACTTGCGCTCGCCATATTGCTGGCCGTGGCCGGCATCGTCGTCATCACCGTGACCGCAGTGGCACTCGTATCGATCGGCGTTGCCACGGTGCGTAGTTGGCTGTCGGGTAACAAGGCCGGGAAGCACAACGTATCGGTACCTCCGCGCTAGATCGGGCCCGGGCTCGCACTCATTGATTCAGGACGTTTCTCAAGGAGCCGTCAAAGCGTAACCAATACCTCTTATATAAATCAGGTTTTCCTGCACTAAAGCAAATTCTTATTTTCAAGAACAACTAATCTGGATGCATTGATGCGACGAGGTTGGCATGAATGCACTCACGAGGAGGATGCTTTCGGGCGCGGCTGGACTGGCCGGCATGGCATGGCTGGGGCTGGTCGCCGCGTTGGCCGCACGGCAGCAGCAGCTTGTCTTCAATCCCATCCGGAACAAGGAAGTCGATCGTCCGCGCAGCATGGCGCATCGCACGCGCGCGGTAGTTCTCCGAAGCAGCGACGGCACGCGCTTGTGCGGATGGCTGCTGACGCCGAATGCGCCAGGTCCGCATCCCGGCGTGATTTATTTCGGCGGGCGGTCGGAGGAGGTTTCATGGGCCGCGCGTGACGCCGGCACCATGTTCCCGGGCATGGCAGCGCTGATCGTCAACTATCGTGGCTATGGCGACTCGCACGGGTTTCCGGGTGAACGCCAGATGATCGAGGACGGCGAAATGCTGCATAACTGGCTGGCCGGCCACCGACATATCGATCCGACGCGGATAGCGGTGGTAGGACGCAGCCTCGGCTCCGGCGTAGCCGTTCAGCTTGCCGCGCACAAGCCGGTCGCCGCGCTGGCGCTGATCACGCCTTACGACTCGATTCTCGCCATTGCGAGGCGGCGCTTCAGGACCATGCCGGTGGCCCTCATCCTGAGACATCGCTTCGAATCGATCAAGCATGCCGCCAGCGTCCGTGCCCCAGTGCTGGTGATACGGGCAGAGCACGACGAAGTGGTGCCGCGCATGCATACCGATTCCTTGATCGCCAAATTCACGGCGCCGGTGTGCGACAAAACCATCGCAGGGTCCGACCACTGCAATATCCCCTATGCACCGGATACGCAGGCGCTGCTCGCCCGCTTTTTGCGTGAAAAATTATTCAGTACGCGGATGGAATCGAACAGTGCTGGATTTCGGCGTCAGGAACCGACCGGCCGGCCGGAAACATTCCGGCCGGCCGGCGTACGCATTGATGCGGCTACGTGATTACAGCATCACGTGCACGTTCTTGATCTGCGTGTACGCGTGCAGTTCTTCCAGCCCCTCTTCCCTGCCGAGGCCGGACTTCTTGTAACCGCCGAAGTTGGCGCCGAGATAGTGCGCGCTGCTGGTATTGACCCATACATAGCCGGCCTCCACCGCGCGCGCCAAGCGGTGCGCACGGCTGAGATCCTGGGTATAGAAGGATGCGGTCAAGCCGTACTCGACATCGTTCATGTCGGCGATCAACTGTTGCTCGTCGCTCCATTTGATGACCGACAGCACCGGACCGAACACTTCTTCCCTGAAGATGCGCATCTTCGGCGTGACGTCGGCGAATACCGTCGCTTCCATGAACCAGCCCTTCGCCAGCGCGGGATCTTCCGGCCGCTTGCCACCGTAGACCAGGCGTGCGCCGTCTTCATGGGCGATGCCGATGTATTTTTCAACCTTGCGGAACTGCGCTTCCGAAACCAGGCATCCCATGGTAGTGGCGGGATCGGTCGGATCGCCGCACTTGTGCAGTGTCGGCAGCAGTTCGGTCATGCGCGCGAGGAATCGATCGTACATCGATTCATGCACGAAGCAGCGCGAGGTCGAGCCGCACGACTGCCCGGCCCAGGTGAAATTCATGCCGTTGATCGCGCCCATCACCGCCTTCTCCAGATCGGCATCGGGGCAGACCACGAGCGGATTCTTGCCGCCGAGTTCCAGCGCGACCGGCATGATCTTGTCGGCCGCGTTGCGCAGGATGGCCGCACCGGTCGGCACCGAGCCGATCAGGGCAACCTTTTTCACCATCGGATGGCGCACCAGCGCCTCACCGCATTCGCGGCCGCCGACCATGATGTTCAACACACCCGGAGGCAGGATGCCGTCCACGATTTCCGCGAAGCGCAGCGCCGACAGCGGCGCCTGATCGGGCGCCTTGACGATCACGGCGTTGCCGGCCGCGAGCACCGGGCCGATCTTGCCCGCCACGAACATCAACGGATGGTTGTAGGCGACGATACGCGCAACCACGCCGAGCGGTTCGCGTACCGAGTAATTGAGCGCGCCATCCGCGGTCGGCATGGTCTCGCCCTTCATCTCGTGCACCAGGCCGGAGAAATAATCGATCTGGGCGGCGGCCACCACCGCGTCGCGGTTCATCTCGCTCACCGGATTGCCGCAGTTGGCGGAGTCGATCAGCGCCAGTTCCTTGGCATGTTCGCGCAGGCGCTGCGCGACTTTGCGCATCAGCGCGCCGCGTTCCGCCGCCGGCATCTTGCTCCATGTGAGAAAACCCTTGTGCGCGGCTGCCACGGCCGCATCGACGTCCTGAGTATTTGCCTCGGCGGCTTGTGCCAGCACCTGCTGGTTGGCGGGATTGAGGGTGGCGCGATAGCCGCCCGCGGGTTTATGCCATTCGCCGCCGTAATACAGATCGAGGTGCTTGGGCAGGACATCCTTGATGCGAGCGCTGATCGGCTCGGAATTCACTTGCGTGTTCATTTGTCTCATCCATTCTTGGTGGTAGCTGAAAAAGTGTTGCATGCTGCGTGCCGCCTGTCCGCTCAGGTTGGCATGGTTATCTGACCGGACACGCACATCGAGCACTTTACCATTTTGCGCCCCAGCGGGTTTTTCGGCGTTTGCGGCGTTCAATGCATTGAAGGTTGAGATCAGTCCGACCGCATTCGCGCGGAGACAATGGCTTCGCATCGTCACCCGATCAATCTGGGCTTGCAAGCGCCGGATTCTGGCCTGCTCAACGATGGCATCGCTGTCGCATCCCTTGTCAGCAGG
>JAQGLQ010000115.1 GCA_028292785.1 Noviherbaspirillum sp.
CAGCGCAAGGGCGCGCAGGTCATCGAGGGATGCAAGGTAGACGACGTGATCTTCCCGCCCGCTAACGCAGATAACGCGGGCGTGACTGTGCATGCGAAACACGATGATGGCGCGGCGCAGTCGTGGCGCGCGCGCTTCCTGCTCGACGCCTCCGGGCGCGACACTTTCCTCGGCAACCGCTTCAAGGCGAAAGAGCGCAACGAGAAGCACAACAGCACGGCGATCTACGCGCATTTCGCCAACGTGCGGCGCAACGAAGGCAAGGCCGAAGGCAACATCACGATTTTCTGGTTCGAGCACGGCTGGTTCTGGTTCATCCCGCTGGCGAACGGCAAGACCAGCATAGGCGCGGTGACCTGGCCGTATTACCTGAAAACCCGCAAGAAGCCGCTCGCGGAATTCCTGTTCGATACCATCGCCCTCTGCCCCAAGCTGGCCGAAAAGCTGCAGGGCGCGACCATCGTGTCCGAGGTCGAAGCGACCGGGAATTATTCCTACATCTGCAATCACACCCACGGCGCGAACTACCTGCTGCTCGGCGACGCCTATACGTTCATCGATCCCGTGTTTTCGTCGGGGGTGATGCTGGCGATGAACAGCGCCTTCGTCGGCGCCGACACCGTCGACGCCTGCCTGCGGCAACCGTCCCGCGCCGCCGCTGCGCTGCAGCGCTTCGACCGCACCATGCGCGTCGGGCCGAAGGAGTTTTCATGGTTCATCTATCGCGTCACCAATCCGACCATGCGCAATCTTTTCATGGGTCCGCGCAACCTGCTGCGCATGCAGGAGGCCTTGCTGTCGGTGCTGGCGGGGGATGTCTTCGGCAGGACGCCGATCAAGGGGCCGCTGTTCGCCTTCAAGGCGCTCTACTACGGCATCTCCCTGCTCAATCTCGGGCGCACGCTCACGGCATGGCGCAATCGCAAGCACAATATCCGCGGCGTCGATGCCGCGAACGGGGCCTGATGCGCATGCGAGTGTTCACCAGTTAGCTTTTCGACAGCGCTTATCCGCGGCCCTTCATTTATCATAGGCCTCGCACATGCAATGCTTCATGCCGGGCGCACGAAGCGCAACACCTCATTCGAACGCCGGTCATTGAAAGCCTGGTAACAACGTCATGAAATTCTGTTTGCGTATTCTCGTCGCGATTTACGACTGCGCGGTTTTCTATCTCGGCATGCTGCAATTCGGCCTGTCCACCCTCATCTGGACCATGTTCGCCGTCGTCCTGCGGCCGCTGATGCCGCGCGATGCGAGCCGGCGTCTCGGGCGCTTCGCCATCATGGCTATCTTCCGGTCGTTTCTCTTCACCTTGCAGCTGTCGGGACGCTTTCGTTTCGATCTAGCCGAACTGGACTCCCTGAAGAATGAAAAGTCGCTCATCATCGCGCCCAATCATCCTTCCCTGTGGGATGCCGTCCTGATCGTGTCGCGCCTGCCCGACGTCGCCTGCGTCATGAAGGCGGAACTCATCGGCAACGTTTTCCTCGGCGCCGGCGCGCGGCTGGCGCGCTACATCCGCAACGAATCGGTGCGCAGGATGATCATGCTGGCGGTCGCCGAGCTCGGGCGGGGCAACCGCATCCTGCTGTTCCCGGAGGGCACGCGCACCATGCGCCATCCGGTCAATCCCTTCAAGCGCAGCCTCGGCGTGATCGCCTGCCGTGCGAAAGCGCCGGTGCAAACCGTCTTCATCGAGACCGACTCGCCTTTTCTTGCCAAGGGATGGCCGGTCTACCGCAAGCCTCGGCTGCCGATGCGCTACCGTGTGCGTCTCGGCCGGCGCTTCGAACCGGGCGACGACAGCATCGCGCTGATGGCCGAGCTGGAACAATACTTCAACGCCGAAATGTCGGCATCGCCGTGGTTGCCGACGACGCCGCTCGCGTCGCCCGGAACGACCATGGCCCTCGCCGAATAACAGCCCTTCTCCACCGAACGTCCCTGATGAACGCTCCATCCCGCACGCATTTCGTCCTGATTCCAAGCTATGACCCCGGACCCAAGGTGTATGAAACCGTCAGCGCCGCGCGCAGGTTCTGGAATCCGGTGTGGGTGGTGGTCGACGGCAGCACTGACGGCACCGCCGACGGATTGCGCAAGATGGCGCAGGACGATCCGGGCCTGCATGTGATCGTCCTGCCGCGCAATGTCGGAAAGGGCGCGGCAGTATTGCATGGACTCGATGCGGCGGCATCGCAGGGATATACCCATGCCCTGACCATGGATTCCGACGGCCAGCATCCGGCCGAGCTGATTCCGGAATTCATGGCGCAATCGCAGCGCAGTCCGGGCGTGATGGTCCTCGGCAAGCCGGTATTCGATGCTAGCGCGCCGGCGCTGCGCGTCAAGGGGCGGCAGGTCTCCAACTGGTGGGCCAATCTCGAAACCCTGTGGGCGGGCATCGGCGATTCACTGTTCGGCTTCCGCGTCTATCCGGTCGAACCGCTGCGCGCCGTGATGCGCGGGCAGCGCTGGATGCGCCGCTTCGATTTCGATCCCGAGGCAGTGGTCCGGCTATGCTGGCGCGGCGTCAAGCCGGTCAATGTCGCCGCCCCGGTGCGTTACTTCAGCGTCGACGAAGGCGGGGTGTCGCACTTCCGCTACCTGCGCGACAACACCCTGCTGACCTGGATGCACGCGAGGCTGTTGCTCGGCTTCGCAATGCGGCTCCCGCTGCTACTGATGCGCAAGCTGGGCGGATAGAGCGTCTTTACCGCCCGGGTAAGTCCTTGTCTTGGACAACCCACCAGCGCGTACCGATCTTCATTCATTTTGAATGGCGCGGCCTTCGGCGTTACTAATGATGAGACGAAAACGTCGTCATTGTTTCGCCCAAGCGCCTCGTCGGGCCGGCCTCGGCATTGGCGAAAATAACGTCGAGCGCTTGAATCCATCAGCTCTT
>JAQGLQ010000130.1 GCA_028292785.1 Noviherbaspirillum sp.
CGCCAATGTGACGGTGAAGACAGTGGCCTGCGACATCACGACGCCGGAAGGAAGGGCCGAGGCGCTTGCCGTCTGTCCACAACCGGACATTCTTGTCACCAACGCAGCCGGTCCGCCGACCGGCGACTTCCGCAACTGGTCGCGCGATGACTGGATCGCGGCGCTCGATGCGAACATGCTGACGCCGATCGAACTCATAAAGGCGACGGTGGACGGAATGATTGCGCGCCGCTTCGGTCGTATCATTAATATCACCTCCAGTTCGGTAAAGGCGCCGATAGACACGCTCGGGCTGTCGAACGGCGCGCGTTCCGGCCTGACCGGCTTCGTTGCCGGCCTGGCGCGCGCGGTCGCCGAACACAATGTGACGATCAACAACCTCTTGCCGGGCCAGTTCGATACCGAGCGCCTGGAGAGCATGTTTCGCAACACGGCACGCACCACCGGCGGCACGTCTGAAGAGGCGCGCCAGAAGCGCATCAGGGAGATTCCGGCGCATCGGCTTGGCACGCCGGAGGAGTTCGGGCAGGTTTGCGCATTCCTGTGCAGCGTGCAGGCAAGTTACATGACCGGGCAGAACGTCCTGCTCGACGGCGGTCTTTACCCCGGAACATATTGAAATGGTTGAATGGAGATTCAGTGAAAAAACGCATTGCATTGATCGCCCATGACGGCAAGAAGGACGAGATGGTCGAACTCGCATTCGAGTTCGCGGATATGTTGCGCCAGTGTTCCCTGGTCGCCACCGGAACCACCGGCAAGCGGCTGTCCGAGGAAGTCGGCCTGATCGTCGAGCGCAAGCTGTCGGGGCCTTCGGGAGGGGACCTGCAGATCGGCGCCGAACTGTCCGAAGGCAAGATCGACTGCGTGATTTTCCTGCGCGACCCGATGACGGCGCAGCCGCATGAACCGGACATCAATGCGCTGGTGCGGGCATGCGATGTGCACGACGTCGCATGCGCAACCAATGTATCCACGGCGAAACTGGTGCTGTCGCAACTCGTGCCGCACCATCATCATTCGCACTCGCATTCCTGACTGCGGCCGTTCATCAAGGGGGAGATAAGCAATGCCGAAGGCAATCAGAATATTCAGGACGGGCGGCCCGGAAGTCATGGAATACGTTGATGTGGAGCCCGGCGAGCCGGGCCCCGGCGAAGCCAGGGTGCGCCATGCCGCGATCGGCCTGAACTACATCGATGTGTATTTCCGTACCGGCGCTTATCCGCAGCCCTTGCCTGGCGGGCTGGGCATGGAAGGCGCGGGAGTGGTTGAAGCGGTGGGCGAGGGCGTATCGCATATCAGGGCCGGCGACCGCGTCGCTTACGCGGCGCGTCCGCCGGGGTCTTATGCGGAAGCGCGCACCATGCCGGCCGCGGGACTGGTCAAGCTGCCTGCCTCGATCGACTTCGAAACCGCTGCGGCAATGATGTTGCAAGGCATGACGGTCGAATACCTGTTCCGCCGCACCTATCCCCTGCGCGGCGGCGAAACCATTCTGTTTCACGCGGCGGCCGGCGGCGTGGGTCTGATCGCCTGCCAGTGGGCCCGTGCCCTGGGCGTGACCATGATCGGGACCGTCGGCTCCGATGAAAAGGCGGAACTGGCGAAGGCGCACGGCTGCGTTCATGCCATCAACTACAACAAGGAAAACTTCGTAGAGCGCGTCAGGGAAATCACCGACGGCCGCGGCGTGCCGGTCGTCTACGATTCCATCGGCAAGGATACGTTCATCGGTTCGCTCGACTGCCTGTCGCCGCTCGGCATGATGGTGAGCTTCGGCAGCGCATCGGGTCCGGTGCCGCCGTTCTCCCTTAACGAACTGGCATCGCGCGGCTCATTGTTCGTCACGCGTCCGACGGTCTTCAGCTATACCGCGACTCGCGCCGATCTCGAGGAAATCGCGGCCGACCTGTTCAGGATGGTGGAAAGCAAGAAAGTAAAGATCGACATCCACCAGCGCTACATGCTCAAGGATGTGGCGCAAGCGCATCGCGATCTGGAATCGCGCAAAACCACCGGCTCGACTATCCTGCTGCCTTGAAGCCTATCCGGAATAACCACATCATGAACGAACCGAGCGACAACCCCATGCATCACCCGAACGAGCAGCCGACCGGCACGGAGGGTGCGCCGAAATTCGGCCGACTGCTGATCGTATTGGCGCTCGCGGTCCTGCTGATCGTGGCCATCACGCTGGTATCGGAATCGCTTTATTCCTGAGTCGCCGCTGCATGGCGTTAGCGGATTGATATCGTTTTGATGCCGAAAGCATGTGTCGCGCACGCGACTTTTCCGAAAAGTGTAGCCGTCAGGAAACACAAAAGCGTCATTTGGTCGCACAATAGGGTCCCTCAGTCAGCATTTTTGCGACCCCAATGGCCCATCACGCCGCCGACTCCTTGTCCGGGAAAACAGGCGCGCCTCCCGATTCGACGGCGGTGCTGGATGCCCTCGTATCCATCGCATCCGCACAGACCGGGGCTCAGCTCGACGCATTCAGTTCCCGCCTGGCCGAGGCGCTGACCAGACTGGGCGACCGGCCGGCACAATCGGCCGATAGCGAGGCCTGCGCCAGAGCGGCGCAGCACCTCGGCCGGAACAGGACCACATTCCACCGCCTGGTGTCCTCCTGTCTGACTGAACTGCTGCAGCAGGAAGGCGCGTGCTCCCTGAGGCAGCAGCAATCCAGGCCCGAATGCAATGCAATGGACCTGTCGCTGGTGACCTTCGAAGCGATGGAACAGAAGGTGCTGATCGACAATCTCGGCCATGCGCTGGCTGCCGCCAATGCGGAGCCGCTCGATGCGCTGAGCCTGCGCATTTCGCACCTGATGCAGAGGCAGGACGCGAGTCTTGCGGTCAATCCGTTTCGCCCGGCGATTTTTCTCAGGGCGGTGTCGGACGCATGGAGCAAGTTCGACCTGAACGGCTCTTCCCATCTTGCGATCCTTCGGCAGATGCGGCCGGAAATTTTTCTGGACCTCGGTCCGGTCCTGCATGCGCTCAATGGCGCGCTCATCGAGCGCGGGATCCTGCCCACGCTGTCCGACGCTTACCGTTTCAAGAAGCCGGAAGGCGCGGCAGCACGGGCAGGCACGTCCGAGCGCCGGCATCTGCCCCTGTACAGCAAGCTGAACCGATGGCTCTCGTCGGCCGATGCCGACGGCGGGCGCATCGACCCGGGCAGCGCGGAGATCACCGTGCATCCCGGCCTGGCCCGGTTTCTCGATCGTTTTCAGAAGCAGGCTTCGATCCCGTCCGCGACGCAAGCGCGGAGCGGAGCCGATGTATCGATATTGCGGCAGGTACGCGCGCAGGCTCCCGCCGGTACGCTGACGCAGGCCGATGCGAATGCGCTCGAACTGCTGGCGAGGACGCTTGAGCGCATCTTCGAGGAGCCTTGCATACCCGGCCCGGTCAAGGCCCTGATGAGTCAGCTCCAGATTCCATTGCTGAAGGCTGCGCTATCCGACCGCGACTTCTTCTTCAGGGAGGATCATCCGGCGCGGCGCCTGATCGATACCGTGGCGCGGACCAGCGTCGCCTGCGATCCGCAACAGGGCAGCGAGGATCCGCTTTTCAAAATGATCGAGCAGATCGTCGAGCGCGTGCAGCGGGACTACGATCTGCAGGTCGGGCTGTTCGATGATGTCGTCAGCGATCTCGAGTCGTTCGTCGAGCAGGAAGCCAGGGCATCCGGTGATGCGCTGGCCGGGATCATCGCGCAAGCTGCGCGGCAGGAAAAAATCATTCGCGCAAAGGAACTGGCCGAGCGGGATGTCGCCGCGCGCATCGAAACCGGCGAAGCGGCGGGCTTCATCGAGGCGTTCCTCCAGACGCAATGGCTGCGCGTGCTCGGGCTGGCGCACAGCGTGGAAGACACGAAGCCGGAAGCCATCGCCAACGCGATCCGCACGATGGACGACCTCATCTGGAGCGCCAAGCCCAAAGCCACGCCGCAGGAACGCAAAGAGCTGCTGGGCAAGCTGCCGGCACTGCTCGCCAGGCTGAATTCATGGCTCGACGCGGTCAAATGGGATGGGCCGGATCGCGTCACATTCTTTTCAACCCTGGCGGAAAGGCACGCCTCGATTGTACGGACGGCGGCCGACATGTCGCCGCGCGCCCAGCTCGAGTTCACCATGAATGTCGCCCAGAAGGCGAGCGAATGGCAGCTCAGAAAGCATGCGGCCACGCTGCCCGGACAAGCGGAACAAAGCATCGATGAATTCGTCCACCGGGTCGACGGGTTGGAACCCGGCGCCTGGATCGAATTCATGCGCAGCCACGGTGCGCGCGAAAAGTCGAGGCTGGCCTGGATCAGTCCGCGGCGCAGCCGCTTCGTCTTCGCGAACCGGCAGGGGCTGGAACCGTTCGCGCTGACGTTCGACGAGGTCGCGCAGGCCTTCCGCCAGGGCCGCGCATGCGTGATCGCGGCCGACTCGGTGGTCGACCGCGCGCTCGCCGCCGCACTCGAAGAAGTGGCGGGCAAGTGAGCGCGCCGGCGCCGCTGCGACCCCTACACTGATATGAATGCCGCTCTAGGGTTCTCAGGCCGGCCGTCCCGTCATTCAAAGGCCCGTGAGCGGTCATAGGCGAGTGAGCGCTGACGGGAACGCGACCGCTTCTGCGAGAGCAGGAAATAGCCT
>JAQGLQ010000146.1 GCA_028292785.1 Noviherbaspirillum sp.
TCCCAGCCCATGTCGGCGGCGACCCCGGCCAGCAGGCTCTCGTCGTTCATGGCGCCGCCTTCGGCCCAGACCCGGCGTCCGACCGCGTCCACGTATTCGGTGGCGACCCTGCGAGCGATGGCGAACCAGGTGCCGCGGTTGAGGCGGCCCGAATCGAAGTTCGACGGCTGCGCGATCGGCACGCCGTAGCGTTTGGCCCAGCGCGCGGTGTCCTGCTGTATGTAGCGCTTGCGCGCCGGTAGAAAATGCGAGGATGGGCCGATGTTGCCGGCGGCGCGCTTGACTTCCGGCAGGTCCACCGGCCGGTAGGTAATAGTCCAGCCATGACGGCGAGCGATTTCAGGCAGCTTCGCATGCGCCAGATAAGCGTATGGACTGGCGAAGTCGAAAAAGTATTCCAGTTCCTTGGACATTGCTGAGGCCTCGCGTTTATTCGGGTTCGATGTTCGCGATCTTCACCGCGCGCTCATAGCGCTTCAGATTGCGGCGGATGAGATCGGAATAGGCTTCCGGCGTCGAATACACGATGCTCTGGCCGACCTTCTTCATCGAGGCAACGAAATCCGGGCTTTCGGTCGCCTGCTTCAAGGCTTTCGACAGCTTGCTGACGACTTCGGGCGGCAATCCGGCCGGGCCGAGGATGCCGGTGTCCGAGTCGAAGGCATCCATGTCCTTGTACATTTCCGTGAGCACCGGAACGTTGGGCTTGGGATCGAGGCGCGCCGCCGACGTCACCGAAATCAGCGTCGCCTGGCCGGTGCGCAGATAGGGCAGGGCGGTGGACAGGCCGGTCATGATGATGGGTACTTCGCCGCTGACCAGCGCCTGGATCGACTGGCCGCCGCCCTTGTAGGGAACGTGCGTCACGTCGAGGCCGGAAGCGGCCTTGAACGATTCCATCGCAATGTGGTGGATGCCGCCGATGCCGGTCGAGCCGTAATAGATCTTGCCGGGATTGGCTTTGGATTCGCGCATCAAATCCTGCAACGACTTGATCGAGCTCTTCGCGCCGGCGACGATGCCCATGCCGGCGCCGCCGCCCACCATGCCGATGGGCGTGAAGTCTTTGACCGGATCATAGGGCAGCGACTTGAGGATATGAGGGGCGAGCACCAACTGGCCGGTTTCGCCGAGCAGCAGGGTATAGCCGTCAGGTGCGACCCGCGACACCAGCGTGGTGGCTACCGTGCCGCTGGCGCCCGGCTTGTTCTCGACGAGGAACTGCTGTCCGAGAATCTGGGACAGCTTCTGCGCCAGGATGCGGGCCACCAGGTCGGGGCCGCCGCCGGGCACGTAGCCGACCAGGATCTTGACCGGCCGGTTCGGGTATTCCTGTGCCGCGGCGCCACCGGCAAAGCCGACCAGGGCGGCCAGCGCGACCAGATACTTCTTCCATGATGATTTCATTGTCGTCTCCTTCGCATTCGAGATGCTTGTTTTTATTGCGACCGCCTGGTGCTGCGGCGTCATCGCGAAGCTCCTTCCTCTCGCCGGGGATGGAACGTTCTTTAAGTGCTACTGTGCCAAGCGCCGTCAGCCGATTCCGCCACCAGCCGCGTACAGCACCTGTCCCGTCATGTATGACGCGTCGTCGCTTGCGAGGAATGCCACCGCGCCGGCGATCTCGCGCGCCTCGCCGTAGCGTCCCATCGGCGTGTCGCGCAGCGTCTGATCGCGCACCTCGGTGCGCCATACCTTTTCGATATCCGATTGCGGGTTGGGATTGCGCGGAATGATACGGTCGGCGCTTTCGACGCCCCCGGGCGCGACGGCATTGACGCGGATCTTGTGCGGAGCGAGTTCCATCGCCAGGCATGCCGTCATCGCATGCACGCCGCCCTTGGCCGCTGAGTAGGGCACGCGATTGACGCCGCGTGTCGCCACCGAGCCGATGTTGACGATGACGCCGCCGCCCTGTTTGATCATCACCGGGATGACGGCGCGGCAGCTGCGCAGCGTCGGCCACAGCGAACGGTTGATCTCGGCCTGGATTTCTTCGTCGGCATATTCCCAGAACGGCTTGGCCCAGATGGTGCCGCCGACGTTGTGCACCGAGATATCGATCCTGCCGAATGCATCGAGCGCTCCCTGCACCATGGCGTCGACGCCGGCCTTGGTTTCGAGATCGGCGCCGATGACGATGGCGCGGCCGCCGTTCTGTTCGATCTCGGCGGCCACCTTGGCGCATACCTCGGCCGCGCGGTCGGCAAGCACCAGTTGCGCGCCGTCGCGAGCCAGCCTTAATGCCGTGGCGCGGCCTATGCCTTGCGCCGCGCCAGTCACGATTGCAGTCTTGCCTTGCAATGGCTTCATGTCATCGCCTCCGTCTTATAGCGGGAACACGACATAGCGCTCGACCACCGCATTGTCGGTGACCACCTTTTTCGAGCGGAACGCCGCCCCCTCCGGCCCGACCGCGATGCGGTCGAGATATACGCCGGTCGCGAACATTTCCGCGCGCCCGGTGTCGCCCGGCACATAGCTGATCGAAAAGTTGGTTTCCGTTTCATACAGGCCGTCGTCCAGCGGCCGGCAGGCGGTGCGCTGGATGAAATGGCGCGTCCGGTAGTCGGTATAGGTGCCGGCCCAGATCCTGGTGATGAAGCTGACGCGGTCCTGCAGGCGCGCATGGCAATCG
>JAQGLQ010000148.1 GCA_028292785.1 Noviherbaspirillum sp.
GGCGCCGTGTCCGAAGCGGTCGCGGCCCGCCTGCAGGCGGTCACTGTCGGCAATCCGCGCAACAGCGAAGTGCGCATGGGCGCGCTGGTCAGCCGCGATCAATTCAATAGCGTGCGGGAAGGCATCGCCATCCTGGCGAAAGAAGCGGACATCGTTGTCGACGGAACCAAACAATCCCTGGTCGACGCCGATCCCGAGGTGTCCGCCTGCGTCGCGCCGACCTTGCTCGGCCTTGCCGATGGAGATCGCGCCGCGCTGGTGCACGACCACGAAGTATTCGGCCCGGTATCGACGCTGCTCGGCTACCGCGATACCGAGCATGCGATCGCGCTGGCGCATCGTGGGCTCGGTTCGCTGGTGACATCCTTGTTCAGCGCCGATGAAACCTGGAGTGCCAGGGCGGCCGTCGCGCTGGCGGGCTCGCACGGCCGCGTGCATATGGTCAGCCCGGAAGTGGCGAAGACCCAGACCGGCCACGGCAACGTCATGCCGTCATCGGTGCATGGCGGACCGGGACGGGCCGGCGGCGGCGAAGAACTCGGCGGCTTGCGCGGCCTCGGGTTCTATCACCGGCGCTGCGCCCTGCAGGGATCGGCGGCGACACTGGCCGCGCTCGCTCCCGCCGCGGTCCAGTGGAGTTATTGAGGACACGTTCAGCACAGCAAGCGGCGAATAACAATAACGACACGCCACACGTAGATACGAGGAGACAAGGCAATGAATCAGACTAGCGGCAACCTGCCGGAGCGTTTCAATTTCGCCCGGCACATCCTGGCGGCCAACGCCGGGCGCGCCGGCAAGACCGCGTATATCGACGATACCCGCCAGATCACCTACGGCGAACTGGATGAAAAGGTGAGGCGCTGCGCCGCCGGCCTGCTGGACAGCGGAATGCGCGCCGAGGAACGCCTTCTGCTGGTGATGCACGACACCATCGACATGCCGGTCGCCTTTCTCGGCGCGCTGTTTGCGGGCATCGTTCCAGTGCCGGTGAACACGCTGCTGCCGGCGGCCGACTATGCCTACATGCTCGAACATAGCCGCGCGAAAGCGGTGATCGTCTCCTCCGCCTTGCTTCCCTGCGTGCAGGAAGCGCTCGCCATGAGCAACGCGAAACCCGAGATCATCGTATCCGGCGGCGAGGCTCCCGCAGGATCGCGCGCCTTCGACAGCCTGCTGGAAAGCGCCCCGCTCGTCGCGGACGGGCATGCCAGGACGCATGCCGACGATTTCGCCTTCTGGCTGTATTCATCGGGTTCCACCGGCCGGCCCAAGGGCACCGTGCATTCGCATGCCAATCTGTACTGGACCGCGGAACTGTATGGCAAACCGATTCTCGGCGTGCGCAGCGACGACGTCGTGTTTTCGGCAGCCAAGCTGTTCTTCGCCTACGGACTCGGCAACGGACTGACCTTTCCGCTGAGCGTGGGTGCGACGGTCATCCTGATGGCCGAACGCCCCACTCCGCAAGCCGTCTATAAGCGTCTGACGCAGCACAGGCCTACCGTGTTCTATGGCGTGCCCACGCTTTACGTGGCGATGCTCGCGGTTCCCGACATTCCGCCGCGCGACGCGGTGGCGCTGCGCGTCTGCGCTTCGGCCGGTGAAGCCTTGCCGCGCGAAACGGGAGAAAAATTCAGGAAGCATTTCGGCTGCGACATCCTCGACGGCATCGGCTCGACCGAGATGTTGCACATCTTCGTCTCCAATCGCGAAGGTGAAGTCCGTTATGGCACCACCGGCAAGCCGGTGCCGGGCTATGAGGTTCAACTGCGCGGCGAGGACCAGCAACCGGTCGGCGTCGGCGACATCGGCGACCTCTATATCCGCGGCCCGAGCGCGGCGCTGCTGTACTGGACCAACCGTGACAAGACCCGCGCCACCTTCCTCGGCGACTGGGTCAAGAGCGGCGACAAGTACCTGGTGGACGCGGACGGCTATTACACCTATGCCGGCCGCAGCGACGACAGGCTGAAGGTCAGCGGCCAGTACGTGTCGCCGATCGAGGTCGAGGCCGCGCTGATCGCGCATGAGCTGGTGCTCGAATGCGCCGTCATCGGCAAGTCCGACCAGGCCGGCCTGACGAAAACCATGGCGTACGTGGTGCTGAAAGACCCGCGGGCCGCCGCTCCGGGCCTCGACGCCGCCCTCAAGGAATTCGTGAAAAGCCGGCTGGCGCCGCACAAGTATCCGCGCGAAATCCTGTTCGTCAGCGAGCTGCCGAAGACCGCCACCGGAAAAATCCAGCGCTTCAAGCTGCGCTCCCTCGAACAATGAGCGACGCCATGGATGCCGCCGTGCACCCCGGCGACATCGAATTCGCCGACATCCTCTGGGACGGCCGGCCGATACGGATCGAGTACCAGTGGGTCGGAGTGAAACAGTCGGCGCATCCGGTGGTGGTGTTCCTGCACGAGGGCCTTGGCTCGATTGCGCTGTGGAAGGAATTTCCCGCCGCTTTCTGCCGCGCGAACGGATTCACCGGCCTGGTGTTTTCGCGTTATGGCTATGGCCGGTCCACCCCGAAGCCGCCGCAGGAACGCTGGGCGGCCGACTTCATGCACAGGCAGGCCACGCAGGCGCTACCCGCATTGTTCGAGCGGCTCGGCGTGGCACGCCCCTGGCTCTTCGGCCATAGCGACGGGGCATCGATCGCCCTGCTCTATGCCGCGCATTTTTCGGATAAAGTGAGCGGCGTCGTCGTGGCGGCGCCGCACATCTTCGTGGAAGACCTGACGATACGCAGCATCGAGGCGGCGCGCGAGGCTTACCTGAACACGGATCTGCGCGCGAAGCTGGCGCGTTTTCATGCGGACATCGACTCGGCCTTCCGGGGCTGGAACGACGCATGGCTTGACCCGGCGTTCCGGTCGTGGAATATTGAGCGGGATCTGGCCCGCATCACCTGCCCCGTGCTCGCGATCCAGGGCGAGGATGACGAATACGGGACGCTCGAACAGATAGCCGGCATACAAAAGAAAGTGCCGCACGCGACATTGCTGGTCCTGCCCCGGTGCGGCCATTCGCCGCACCGTGAACAGCCCGACGCAACCGCCGAAGAAGTGGCGAAATTCATTATCGGTTCAACTTGAAGTACACATCAACGAGGAGACAATCGTGCAGAACAAGTTCAAGCTTAAACTGAAGCTTAGCGGCGCCGCACTGGCGATCGCGGCGATCGCAGCCGCCGGCCCCGCCGGGGCCCAAAGCGCGCCGCCGCTCAAGATCGGCTTCATGCTGCCGGCGACCGGCACCTTCGCCAACCTCGGCGCCATGATCGAGAACGGCTTCAAGCTGTACGTCCAGGAACAGGGCGGCAAGCTGGCGGGACGCGAACTGCAATACTTCAAGGTGGACGACGAGTCGGATCCCGCCAAGGCGACCGACAACTTCAACAAGCTCATCAAGCGCGACCAGGTGGACGTGCTGGTCGGCACCGTGCACTCCGGCGTGGCGACCGCCATGGCCAAGGTCGCCAAGGAAACCAACACCCTGTACATCATCCCGAACGCCGGCGCGGACGCGATCACCGGGCCGATGTGCGCGAAGAACATTTTCCGCACCTCCTTCAGCAACTGGCAGCCGGCCTATGCGATGGGCAAGGTGGCGGCCGAGCGCGGCCACAAGAACGCCATGACGATCACCTGGAATTACGCGGCGGGGATCGAGTCCACCAAGGGCTTCATCGAAGGCTTTGAAAAAGGCGGCGGCAAGGTCACCCAGCAATTGACCCTGCCCTTCCCGAACGTGGAATTCCAGGCGCTGCTGACCGAGATCGCCTCGAAGAAGCCGGACGCGGTCTATACCTTCTTCGCGGGCGGCGGCG
>JAQGLQ010000171.1 GCA_028292785.1 Noviherbaspirillum sp.
TCATGTTGTATTCCTTTCAAATAAATGATTCAGAGCAACATTTTATGCAAGCCGCAGATATAAATCCAGTTGCCTTATCTGATATCGCATATACGCGCCGTGAATATCATGGCGAACGCCAGTCATCGTCCGCGTCAACCGAATGCATGTTCACGAGTTGAGTGGCGCCTTTCGTCTTACTCGAAGTCAAACCAACCTGCATCACCCGCCGTGATTTCTATGCGGTCAGACAGGTGACGACTATGATGTAAAAATCGACAATATTCAAAGGTAGCAAGATGAAATGGGAAGGCAATCGTGAAAGCGACAACGTCGAAGACCGGCGCGGCGGAGGCGGCGGATTCGGACTCGGCGGCGGCTCGATCGGCATAGGCACCGTCGTCGTCGCGCTGGTGGCATCGTATTTTCTGGGCGTCAGTCCGCTCACCGTACTGAATATGCTGACCGGCGGTTCGGGACCTGTCGCGACACAACAGGCACCCGCGCAGCAGTCCCCGGAAAGCGACAGGATGGCAAGGTTTGTCTCCACCGTGCTGGCCGATACCGAGGATACCTGGAACGAATTGTTCCGCAGCCAGGGCGGCCAGTACGTCAAGCCGAAACTGGTGCTGTTCTCGGGAAGAACGCCGACCGCATGCGGCACGGGCCAGTCGGCGACCGGGCCGTTCTACTGCCCCGGCGACCAGAGGATTTACATCGATCTGAGTTTCTACCGCCTGATGCAGCAGCGCTTCAAGGTCTCCGGAGAATTCGCCCAGGCCTATGTGATCGCACACGAAGTGGGCCACCATGTGCAGCACCTGATGGGCATTTCCTCCAAGGTCGACGAAGCGCGCCGGCGCACTTCCGAAGCGCAGGGCAATGCGCTGTCGGTGCGTCTCGAATTGCAGGCCGACTGCTTTGCCGGCGTCTGGGCCTATCACGCGAACCAGGCGCGCAGCATACTCGAAGCCGGCGATATCGAAACGGCGCTGAAGGCTGCCTCGGCCATCGGCGACGATGCCTTGCAGCGCCAGTCGCAGGGAGAGGTGGTGCCCGACTCCTTCACCCACGGCACCTCGGAACAGCGCGTGCGCTGGTTCACGCGGGGCATTCAAACTGGCAAGATCGATAGCTGTAACACCTTCCAGGCCGGACAACGGCTGTAGAGGCGCGCTGTAAAGTTTCGCGGCAGGGCTCTACAATGCGAGCCCTGCCGATCAATTTCATGTTCCCATGCCACACGACCACGCTCCCCCGACCGCCTTGCAAACCCTGCGCGATTCGCTGCATGATTTGCAGGCCCGCCGTATCGACACCATCTCGTTTTGCCGGACATGGCGCATGCAAACCGCGTTACTGGCCCAACTGCCGGCGCGCTATGCGCACGTCATGGAAGACCTGCTCGGCCGCATGGAAGCCGGCAGCCTGTTCACCGAAGAAAGCTGCTCCTTCAGCCAGGAAGATCTGCAGGCCAATCTTGCCGTCTGGCTGGACAAGGCGGAACAAACCATCAAGGCGCGGAATTAAATCATGCAGCAGCTCACATTCAGCCTGAACGGCGAGTACGTGGAATTGAATCAGTTGCTCAAGCTTGTCGGCATCGTCGACAGCGGCGGCGCGGGCAAGGCGCTGGTCGCAAGCGGCGAGGTCTCGGTTGACGGCAAGGTGGAACTGCGCAAGACCTGCAAGATTCGCGCGGGCCAGACCGTCAGCCTCGGCGACGTGCGGATACGCGTGATGGCGGAATGATTCCGCTCTTGCATCCGGCGATCGACGCTCTACATTGATTAGATTACGCGCGGCGATCGCGCTCGCACCGCTGTGCAACGCCGCGCGACAGGAACAGTAATGTTGTATGAAGCCCGCCTGCGTGCCCGTCCCACCGTCGTTACCAATCCCGCTCCTGCCGGGCTGCAACCCCTGAAGTGGGGAGACAAACGCGACAGCTACCTGTATGTGCCGCCGCAGTATACGCCGCTCCGCCCGCTTCCTCTGGCGGTATTGCTGCACGGCGCCGGCGGACATGCGCATCACGGAATCGAGCTGCTGCATCATCTGGCCGACGTGGCCGGCCTGATCCTGGTAGCACCCGCTTCCACCGGCCATACCTGGGACATTATCATCGACCGCGCCTACGGTCCCGACGTGGAAACCGTCGACGAGTGCGTAACCTATGCCTGCGACCATTACGCCGTCGATTCGGCCCACATGGCCATCGGCGGATTCTCGGACGGCGCATCCTATGCGCTCTCGCTGGGCATCGCCAATGGCGACGTTTTCACCCATGCGCTCGGATTTTCGCCGGGCTTCGTCGCGCCCGCCGTCGAACGCGGCCGCCCGCGGATTTTCATCTCGCATGGCAAGGACGACCGGGTGTTACCCATCGAAGCCTGCAGCCGGCAAATCGTCACGCAGCTGCGCAAAGCGGGATTTCAGGTCGAGTACACGGAATTCGACGATGGGCATGTCATTCCTCCAGCCATCGCGGAAGCCGCCGTCGGCTGGTTTACCGGGATCTCACTGCATTGATGTGCGGCGCACGCCCGATCGATGCCGCTGAGAACCTATGCCGGCGTTCGCGGTCAATGCAAGGCTGCGCTTCGACATCGAGCGATGAAGCGCTTGCCAGCTTGTTTTTCATGCAATCCGCGTCGCGCCGCCATACCGCTGCACAGCCGACATTACCAACAGGACAACGCGCCGCCATGCACAGCCACTACGGCAAACTGATTTTCATCGACCTCGAAACCACCGGACCCAATCCCATCAACGACCGCATCACTGAAATCGGCATCGTCGAAATCAGCGCGAGCGGCGTGACGCGCTGGTCGACCCTGGTGAATCCCGAGGTGCCCATCCCCTCATTCATCCAGCAGCTGACCGGCATCACCGATGACATGGTATGCAATGCGCCGACCATTTCCCAGCTGGCGGGCGAGCTGCTGGACCGGCTGCAAGGCGGCTTGTTCATCGCGCACAATGCGCGCTTCGATTACGGCTTCCTGCGCAATGCCTTCAAGCGCCTGGACTATGCATTGCGCTGCGAAGTGCTGTGCACCGTCAAGCTGTCGCGCAAACTGTTTCCGGATGAAACCAAGCACAGCCTCGACGCGCTGGTCGCCCGGCACGGCCTGGCCGCGGATGCCCGGCACCGCGCGCTGGCCGACGCCGACCTGCTCTGGCAGTTCTGGCGCAAGCTTGAACAGCTGGTGCCAGCCGAGACCTTGCTGGAATCGGTGAAGTCGCTGGTCCAGCGCCCGAGC
>JAQGLQ010000175.1 GCA_028292785.1 Noviherbaspirillum sp.
CATCCGCGTGTTCATGCTGTCGCCGCATGAAAAAATGAGCGCCTTCCAGCGGGCGCAGATGTTCAGCCTGCAGGACCCGAATATTTTCAACATCGCCATTCAGGGCGTGTTCGACGATTGCCAGGACATGGTCAAGGCGGTTTCGAACGATCTCGATTTCAAGACACGCCACAAGATCGGTACCGTCAATTCGATCAACTGGGCCCGTGTGGTTGCGCAGGTGGTGTACTACATTCGTGGCTATCTTGCCGCGACCACCAGCAACGACCAGAAAGTTTCATTCGCCGTCCCTTCGGGCAATTTCGGCAATATCTGCGCCGGGCATATCGCGCGCATGATGGGCGTGCCGATCGATAAACTGATTGCCGGTACGAACGAGAACGATGTACTGGATGAATTTTTCCGCACCGGCGTCTATCGGGTGCGCAAGGCATCCGAGACCTACCACACCACCAGTCCGAGCATGGACATCAGCAAGGCGTCGAATTTCGAGCGCTTTGTGTTCGATCTGCTCGATCGCGATGCCGAGCGCGTACGTGCGCTGTTTCACAAGGTCGAAACCCATGGCGGCTTCGACCTGTCCGGCAAGGCCGGCAGCGACGGCGACGAGTTCGGCAAGGTCGCGCAATACGGATTCCTGTCGGGTAAGTCCCTGCATTCGAATCGGCTGGACACCATACGCGACGTGCATGCGAAATATGGCGTCACCATCGATACCCATACCGCGGATGGCGTAACGGTCGCGCGTCAGTATCTGACGCCGGGCGTGCCCATGATCGTGCTCGAAACAGCATTGCCGGCGAAATTCAATGAAACGATCCGCGAAGCCCTGGGATTTGACGCCGAACGTCCGGCGGGTTTCGAACGCATCGAAGACCTGCCGCAGCGCTTCGACGTCATGCCGGCCGACGTGAATCAGGTGAAGGAATTCATCGCGGCGCGCACGGGCCTGTGAATATCGGCCGTGCCGCCGCATGGCACCAGCAATCGCGGTATCCTTTCTTGGCATAACCAATCCGACAGAGCCAGGCATGACTGACAAGAAACCCATGATGACCGCGCAGGAAGCACTCGATTTCCTGCTGTCCGCGGTACGTCCGATCACCGACCAGGAAACCCTCTCGACGCTGGACGCGAACGGCCGCGTGCTCGCGGCCGCGCAGACCTCCCGGCTCAATGTGCCGCCCATGGATAACACGCAGATGGATGGCTACGCGGTTCGGGCTGTCGATTGCGCAAGCGGTGCGGCACGCTTGAAAGTGGCGCAGCGTATTCCCGCCGGCCAGGTCGGCCAGCCTCTCCTGCCAGGCACCGCGGCACGCATTTTCACGGGAGCGATGATCCCCGATGGCGCGGATGCCGTCGTGATGCAGGAAGTCTGCGTTGCCGAGGGCGATAGCGTGGTCGTCAACCATGCTCCGCAAGCCGGAGAATGGATACGCAGGATAGGCGAGGACATCGAGGCTGGAAGCGTCATCCTGCCGGGCGGCACACGCCTGCGCGCACAGGAGCTCGGCCTTGCGGCGTCCGTCGGCCTTGCGAGCTTGCCGGTGCTGCGCAAGCCGAGGATCGCGGTCTTCTTCACCGGAGATGAACTTGCCATGCCGGGCGAAGAGCTGCGGCCCGGCGCGATCTACAATTCCAACCGTTTCACGCTGCGCGGCCTGCTCGAGAATCTCGGTTGCGAGATCGCCGATTACGGAATCGTGCCCGACTCACTGGATGCGACGCGCGCCACGCTGCGCGAAGCGGCCAAAAGCAATGATCTGATCATTACCTCGGGCGGCGTGTCGGTCGGCGAGGAAGACCACATCCGGCCGGCCGTTGAAGCGGAAGGGCGGCTCAATATGTGGCAGATCGCCATCAAGCCGGGCAAGCCATTGGCATTTGGAGAGGTGAATCGGGCCGCGGGCGAGCGCAGCGCATTCTTTCTCGGATTGCCGGGTAATCCCGTCTCGAGTTTCGTGACGTTTCTGCTGTTCGTGCGGCCGTTCATTCTGCGCATGCAAGGCATCGCCGAGGTGACGCCGAACGCATATTCACTGCGCGCCGATTTCGCCTGGCCGAAGGCCGACCGGCGTAATGAATTCCTGCGCGCGCGGTTGAATGCCGCTGGCGGGCTCGACCTGTTCACCAATCAGAGTTCGGCTGTGCTGACTTCCACGGTATGGGGCGACGGCCTCATCGATAATCCGCCGGGACGAACCATTTCGACGGGGGACCTGGTTCGTTTCATTCCGTTCAACGAATTGCTTCACTGATCGAATGCCGATGAATATCCAGCTCCGCTTTTTTGCCAGCGTACGCGAGGCCCTGGGCTCCAGCCAGGAATCCGTGGTACTTCCCGACCACGTGCGCACTGTCGGCGATGTCCGCGCCTATCTGATCGGACGCGGGGGCGCATGGGCGCAGACGTTGGCCAACGGCCGTGCCTTGCGCATGGCTTATAACCAGGAAATGACCGGCGCGGATACTCCGGTGGCGGATGGTGGCGAAGTAGCCTTTTTTCCGCCTGTCACCGGCGGATGAATTCATCATGTCCATTCGCATACAGACCCACGATTTCGATCTGAGCACGGAGCTCGCACAGTTGCGTGCTCAGGACGCGCGCGTGGGTGCGGTCGTCTCCTTCATCGGCACCGTGCGCGACATGAATGAAGGTGCCGGCGTGGCCGAAATGGAACTGGAGCATTATCCGGGCATGACGGAGAAGGCGCTCGAGCAAATCGTCGCCCACGCGCGCGCGCGCTGGAATATTTGCAATGCGCTGGTGATCCATCGCGTCGGGCCATTGAAGCCGCTTGATCAGATCGTGCTGGTCGCGGTAACTTCGGCGCATCGCGGCGAAGCCTTCGCGGCATGCGAATTCATCATGGATTACCTGAAGACCGAGGCTCCTTTCTGGAAGAAAGAGCAGACGCCGCAAGGTGCGCGTTGGGTCGATGCACGCAGTTCCGACGACAAGGCACTTGAAAAGTGGGGCATTTATTCAGGCAACGCCGACAGCACGCCCTAGGCTGGCTACGTCCAGTTGCTAAATCATCATTGCCGTACCCACCGTTTTTCTCCCTTCGGGATATGAGAGTATGAGCGGCTGACATTCTTGAAAAGTTGACAGCCGTCCCAATCTTCAAGTCAGTTAAATTTCTCGAATCGGAGATCGAATCATGCGTCTCGATAAACTGACAACAAAGTTGCAGGAAGCACTTTCCGACGCCCAGAGCGTGGCCGTCGGCAACGACAATCAATACATTGAACCTGTTCATATTTTGCTTGCTCTCCTGAACCAGGAGGACGGCGGCGCGCGTTCGCTGTTGCAGCGCGCCGGTGTCAATGTCAACGGGCTGGCGAATGCCTTGAAAAGCGCGCTGGAGCGTTTGCCCAAGGTCACCGGCACCGGCGGCGAAGTGCAGATCAGCCGCGATGCGGCAGCACTGCTCAACCTTGCCGATAAGGAAGCCCAGAAACACGGCGACGAATTCATATCGAGCGACATGGTCCTGCTCGCACTGACAGAAGACAAATCCGAAGCAGGACGGCTGGCAAAGGAAAACGGTCTTTCCCGCAAGGCGCTGGAAGCGGCGATCGAAGCCGTGCGCGGCGGCGCCAACGTGTCTTCCCAGGATGCCGAAGGCCAGCGCGAGGCGCTCAAGAAATACACCTTGGACCTGACCGAGCGCGCCCGTATCGGCAAGCTCGATCCAGTGATCGGACGCGACGATGAGATCCGCCGCGCCATCCAGGTCTTGCAGCGCCGCTCGAAAAACAATCCGGTGCTGATCGGCGAGCCGGGGGTCGGCAAGACCGCCATCGTCGAGGGTCTGGCGCAGCGCATCGTCAACGGCGAGGTGCCGGAGAGCCTTAAAGGCAAGCGCGTATTGTCGCTGGACATGGCGGCGCTGGTCGCGGGGGCGAAATACCGCGGGGAATTCGAAGAGCGCCTGAAAGCCGTGCTGAAAGAGCTGGCGCAGGACGAGGGGCAGACGATTCTGTTCATCGACGAGCTGCACACCATGGTCGGCGCCGGCAAGGCCGAAGGCGCCATGGATGCGGGCAACATGCTCAAGCCGGCATTGGCGCGCGGCGAACTGCATTGCGTAGGCGCCACCACGCTCGACGAATACCGCAAGTACATCGAGAAGGATGCCGCGCTGGAACGTCGCTTCCAGAAAATCATGGTCGACGAGCCGACCGTCGAGGCGACCATCGCCATCCTGCGCGGCCTGCAGGAACGCTATGAAGTGCACCACGGCGTCGAGATCACCGATCCGGCAATCGTCGCCGCGGCTGAATTATCGCACCGCTATATCACCGATCGCTTCCTCCCCGACAAGGCAATCGACCTGATCGACGAAGCGGCGGCGAAGATCAAGATTGAAATCGATTCCAAGCCGGAACTGCTCGACCGCCTCGACCGCCGCTTGATCCAGTTGAAGATCGAGCGCGAAGCGGTGCGCAAGGAAAAGGATGAAGCCTCACAGAAACGCATGGCGCTGATCGAAGAAGAAATCCATAAGCTGGAGCGCGAACTGGCCGATCTGGACGAGGAATGGAAAGCCGAGAAGGCGGCCGTGCAGGGCACCAAGCACATCAAGGAGGAAATCGAGAAGGTCCGGCTCGAGATGGAAGAAGCCAAGCGCAGGGGTGACTGGCAGAAGATGTCCGAACTGCAGTACGGCAAATTGCCGCAGCTCGAGGCGCAGCTCAACCAGGCGGATGCGGGCGCGAAGCCGGTCAAGTTCAAGCTGTTGCGCACCCAGGTCGGAGCGGAAGAGATCGCCGAGGTCGTGTCGCGCGCCACCGGTATCCCGGTGTCGAAAATGATGCAGGGCGAGCGCGAGAAACTGTTGCATATGGAAGAGGAGTTGCACAAGCGCGTGGTCGGGCAGGACGAAGCGATTCGCGCGGTATCCGATGCGATCAGGCGTTCGCGCGCGGGTCTCGGCGATCCGAACCGGCCGTACGGTTCCTTCATGTTCCTGGGACCGACAGGCGTCGGTAAAACCGAACTGTGCAAGGCGCTGGCGGAGTTCCTGTTCGATACCCAGGAATCGCTGATCCGCATCGACATGAGCGAGTTCATGGAGAAGCATTCAGTCGCCAGGCTGATCGGCGCGCCCCCGGGCTACGTCGGTTACGAAGAAGGCGGTTACCTCACGGAAGCGGTACGCCGCCACCCCTACAGCCTGATTCTGCTGGATGAGATCGAGAAGGCGCACCATGACGTGTTCAACGTTCTGCTGCAGGTGCTGGACGATGGCCGACTAACCGATGGTCAAGGGCGCACAGTC
>JAQGLQ010000177.1 GCA_028292785.1 Noviherbaspirillum sp.
TGCCGCCGCAAGATCAAAAATCGAGGGCCATCGTCGAACAGATGCGTGTCGATGAAGTGGCGCACGGCGCGGCGGCGCATTCAATGGGTGCCGCGAATACGCCGGCGCCCGTTCGGAAAGCGATGCAAGCCATGGCAAAAGTCATGACCACCACGGCTTACTATCTATAGGGCGTTATGCCGCCGGCGTTTCCGCAAGGTCATCGACAATGTCGAAGGTGTGCGTCATTTCGGCGGTTTTTTCCAGCATGATCGAAGCCGAACAATATTTTTCGTGGGACAGCTTGACTGCCCGCTCCACCAGATTCGCTTTCAGATTTCGGCCGCGCACCGTGAAATGGAAATGGATCTTGGTGAACACTTTCGGATCCTTTTCGGCGCGCTCGGATTTGAGCGTTACATCGCAGCCGCGTATGTCCTGACCGCTTTTTCGCAGGATCAGCACCACGTCGTAAGCCGTGCAGCCGCCGGTTCCCGCCAGCACGACCTCCATCGGTCGCGGTGCCAGATTGCGGCCACCCCCCTCGGGAGCGCCATCCATCGTTACCACATGTCCAGACCCGGTTTCGGCCGTAAACGTCATTCCTGACAGGCCGCCCCAACGTACAATGCATTCCATCTGCATCCCCTTCATTCATAAGCCGGTTATTGTAACTGTTCGCGCCGTCTGGCATTTAAGGCGACGGAGCGGGGGAATGCAGGATGCCGCCAGCTTGTCAGAGTGGAATGAGAAAACGTGTATTCCATAAAAATTGACGCCAAGTCTTTGAAAAGGCTATAATTTCAGGCTTTCCGTTCGCTCAGGAAAAGACAACAAGGCAGAGTCCGTACGGTCGTCAAATGACGAAGTTGGCGGAACCACCATATTTGAGCGTTAAAAATATCTTCAGGAAGTCATCATGAAAACCTTTTCCGCTAAATCCCATGAGGTAAAGCGCGACTGGTTCGTGATTGACGCGACGGACAAAGTCCTCGGACGTGTTGCCAGCGAAGTGGCACTCCGACTACGCGGCAAACACAAACCGGAATTTACTCCTCACGTCGACACGGGCGATTTCATCATCGTCATCAACGCAGGCAAGCTGCGCGTGACCGGCAACAAGGCACTGGACAAGACGTATTACCGCCACAGCACCTATCCGGGCGGCATCTACGAAACCAATTTCCAGAAAATGCAAGAGCGTTTTCCCGGCCGTGCGCTGGAAAAAGCCGTCAAGGGCATGCTGCCCAAAGGCCCGCTCGGCTATGCGATGATCACCAAGCTCAAAGTGTATGCAGAAGGCTCGCATCCGCATGCTGCCCAGCAACCCAAAGCACTCGAAATCTAAGGAAAAGACATGATCGGTAACTACAATTATGGAACCGGCCGTCGCAAGAGTGCAGTGGCTCGCGTATTCATCAAGTCCGGCTCTGGCCAAATCGTCGTCAACGGCAAGCCTGCCAACGAATATTTTTCGCGTGAAACCGGTCTGATGGTTATTCGTCAACCGCTTGAACTCACCGACAACGTCGAGCGTTTCGACATCATGGTCAATGTGAACGGCGGCGGCGAGTCCGGACAGGCTGGCGCGGTCCGTCATGGCATTACACGTGCCCTGATCGACTACGACGCGACGCTGAAACCCGCTCTGGCGAAAGCCGGCTTCGTTACTCGCGACGCGCGCGAAGTCGAACGGAAAAAAGTCGGTTTGCGCAAAGCACGTCGCGCAAAACAGTTCTCCAAGCGCTAAGCTGCGTTTTCAGAGCATCGGAAAGCCGCCTGGTTCGCCTGGCGGCTTTTTACGTTTGTTGCAGCAGTGTTTATGACTGCAGCATATGGTGTGCAGCGGCAATTTACGTTGCAGTTAACATGAGAGATGCAGGTTCTCTTGGCAAGGAAATGACATGATCAAAGTCGGTATCGTCGGCGGCACAGGTTATACAGGCGTCGAATTGTTGCGCTTGCTGGCAGCACATCCGCAAGCAAAGTTGAGCGTGATTACCTCCCGCAAGGAAGACGGCATGCCGGTGGCGGATATGTTCCCGTCGCTGCGCGGATTTGTCCCGCTCGCTTTTTCGTCGCCCGAAAAAGCGAAGCTGACGGAATGCGATGTGGTCTTTTTCGCCACACCGCACGGCGTAGCGATGGCGCAGGCAAAGGAACTGCTCGCCGCCGGAGTGAAGATCATCGATCTTGCCGCCGACTTTCGGTTGAAAGACACAGCCGTATTCGAAAAATGGTATGGGATGCCGCATTCATGCCCCGACCTCTTGGAAGAGGCGGTGTATGGGCTGCCGGAAATCAATCGCGAAGCGATAGCCAAGGCGCGCATCATCGGTCTACCGGGATGCTATCCGACTTCAATGCAGCTTGGTTATGCGCCTTTGCTTGCCCAAGCCAATCCGCTGGTCAACGAAGCAATGCTGATCGCCGATTGCAAATCCGGCGTTTCCGGCGCCGGCCGCAAGGCGGAGGTACACACGCTGCTGGCGGAAGCCGCCGACAATTTCAAGGCTTATGGTGTAAAAGGGCACCGCCATCTGCCCGAAACGACGCAGGGTCTGCAGGCAATTGCCGGACGCAAGATCGGTCTGACCTTCGTGCCCCATCTCGTACCGATGATTCGCGGTATCCATTCGACGCTCTATGCGACCATCCTTCCCGATGCGCGCAATACGGATTTCCAGGCCTTGTATGAAAATTATTACAAGGATGAGAAATTCGTCGACGTCATGCCTCCCGGCAGTCACCCCGAAACCCGTTCGGTTCGTGCTTCCAATAAATTGCGAATCGCGATCCATCGGCCGGACAACGGCGATGTGCTGGTAATTCTGGTGGTGGAAGACAATCTGGTCAAAGGCGCAGCGGGACAGGGCGTGCAATGCATGAATATCATGTTCGGTCTTGATGAAACCGCAGGACTGATGCAGGTTCCTGTACTACCGTAGAGTTTTTCATGTCTGAAATGAAATAATGGTTGGAAGCAGGTTTGCCATGCCGCAGGGAATACCGACATTTGATGCGTTGTCGACAATCTGCAACTATCGGATACTTTTGCTGGCAAGGCAAAGTGCTATCATGACTTGCTTCCAGGAAAAATTGAACGGGATCGACATCCAAGCCTAGCTTGAACATTATTAGCGAATGGAAGGGCTGTTGACCCTTCCGGGATGCGCGGAGGCGCATGTGTTCCTCGGACGTGGAATACCAGCACGATAGATCGCGAATCTGTAAAGGAGAGCCAGTATGTTAGGCCGTAAAACCAAAAGTACGATCGATAGTCTGATTGGTGTATCAACCACGATTGAAGGAAATATCCAGTTCAAGGGCGGGCTTCGCATTGATGGACAGGTCAAGGGCAATGTGATCGCGGATGCGGAGGACGAGAGCATGCTGGTTATTTCGGAACATGCGAAGGTTGAAGGAGAGGTACGCGCTGCGCATCTCGTCGTCAACGGGGAGATCACCGGCACGGTCCACTCAACCGATCTGCTTGAATTACAGTCGAGAGCCCGCATAACTGGAGATGTGTTCTACAAAGCATTGGAGATGCACGGCGGCGCGTTGGTATCAGGGAAATTGACACACGATCAACTCGGCGAGCCGGTTCTCAAGCTTGCGCTATCAAATACGTGATAACGCCTTCAGGTCTATAATTGACCCCTTGCTGTTTGCTTTCAGGAGTCTGAAATGAATGCTGTGACCGAAAACCTCGAGCCGATCCTCTTCAGCGATAGCGCTGCATCCAAGGTCGCCCAGTTGATTGAAGAAGAGGGCAATCCGGATTTGAAGCTGCGGGTGTTTGTGCAGGGAGGCGGGTGTTCCGGTTTCCAGTACGGCTTTACCTTCGATGAAATCACCAATGAAGACGATTTCACGATGGCCAAGAATGGCGTGCAATTGCTGATCGATTCGATGAGCTATCAATATCTGCTCGGCGCGGAAATCGACTACAAGGACGATTTGGAAGGCGCTCAGTTCGTGATCAAGAATCCGAACGCGACAACCACCTGCGGATGCGGATCGTCGTTTTCCGTCTGATCCGGTCTCCAATCAATAAAAAAGCGCGGGCAATGCCTGCGCTTTTTTTATTCGCGTATTGGTCGAAGGCAGACCAGACGCTCAAGCCGGGTAAAGTGCTCCCAGCATGCGCAATCCCTTGGCGGCGGTAACCGAAGGCAAATTGCCCGGCTGGCGCTCTACGTGCCGATGCGCGAGCCAGGCGAAAGCGAGCGCTTCGACATGGTTGGGAGATACGCCAAGCGTCGCAGTCGAGCGCACGGCGGCCTGATGAGTATGTGCCAGCAGCGCTTCCTGCAGACTGCGCATCAAGTGGCTGTTGTAGGCGCCGCCTCCGCATACATACACCGCCGACGCATGCGGTGCCCAGGTCCTGATCGCATCGGCCAACGTCGCAGCCGTAAATTGCGTCAGCGTAGCCTGCACATCGGCCGGTGCTGCATGGGAAACCGAGCCAAGCTTGCCTGCCAGCCAGTCAGCATGGAACAGGTCGCGGCCGGTACTCTTGGGCGGCGGCAGTTTAAGGAATGGTTCGTCCAGCAAGGCATCGAGCAATAACGGAATAACCTGTCCGCTCGCACCCCAGGCGCCGTCGGCATCGTAGGGTTTGCCCTGATGCCGCGAAATCCAGAGATCCATCAGCACATTGCCCGGACCGGTATCGAAGCCGATCACCTTCTCGTCCCGATCCAGTACGCTGATGTTGCCAATGCCGCCGATATTGGCGACTACGCGGCATTCGTCGCTCTTGCCGAAGATCGCTTGATGAAATGCCGGCACCAGAGGTGCGCCCTGACCGCCGGCGGCGATGTCACGGCCGCGAAAATCGGTGACCACATCGATCGATGTCAATTCCGCCAGCAAGGCGGCATTGCCGGTCTGGCGCGTATAGCCGAGTTCCGGACGATGTCGCACGGTTTGCCCATGGGCGCCGATCGCCGTTACCGCTTCGGGACCGATCCCGGCTTGCGAAAGCAATTGTGTCACGCACGCGGCGTAATGCCGCGCAAGCCCATTCGCCGCTAATGCCTCGCGATGAATTTCGTTTTCTCCCGGGGATTGCAGCGCCATGAATTCATCGCGCAATTCCGGCGGGAACGGAAGGTAAGCGGTTGTCAGAGTTCGAATCGGTTCGTTATGCACGAACGAAGCGAGCACGCCATCGACCCCGTCGAGGCTGGTACCTGACATCAGGCCGATAAAGAGGGATTCGTTTGGTGTGCGCATAAAAAAACCGTCCAGTGATGCCCGATTCTAACGGGCCTGGACGGTTTTAGGTTTGTCGAGGCCAGCCTTTGTCTGCAAACATCGCAGGCAAGCGGCAGCAGTCTTCCAGCCTTACCTGGATGCCATCTTGATGCCGTCGTCCTTGGGACTGAGCAGGGCAAAACGATGACGCATGTCGCCTGCCACGTTGCGGAAGCGCTGCAGCTCGCCGCCGGCGAGTGTTTGCGCATTCGGAATCTCGATCGACATCGGATCACGCGGCTGATTGTTGACGCGGAGTTCATAATGCAGATGGGGGCCGCTGGACCAGCCCGTCATGCCTACATAACCGATCACTTCTCCCTGATTGATCTTGCTGCCCTTTTTCAGTCCGCTGGCGAAGCGGCTCATGTGCGCATAGGCGGTCGAATGATTGTTCCAATGCTTGATGATGACAATGTTTCCGTAGCCGTTCTGGGTGCCTGCGAAGTCGATCACGCCATCGGCGGAAGCGCGGATCGGGGTGCCGATAGGCGCCGCGAAATCCACGCCCTGATGCTGCTTCCACTGACCGGACAAGGGATGAACACGCATCGAGAAGCCCGACGAGACGCGGGAAAATTCCAGCGGTGATTTCAGGAATGCCTTCTTGAGCGATTTGCCATCGAATGTATAGTAGCCGCCCTGGCCATTCGATTCGTCGAACCACACGGACTGATGCGTCTTGCCGGCATTGATGAATTCACCGGCGAGCACGCGGCCGGCACGAACGAATTCGCCGTTATGCCAGAAGGTTTCATAAACGACATTGAAACGATCGCCGCGCCGCAGATCCGATGCGAAGTCGATACCGGTCGAGAACATGTCGACGATCTGGGTCGCGACGGTGTCCGGGATCTGCGCCGCGTCGGTAGCTGCGAACAGCGACGACCTGATTTCGCCGGAGTTCATTTCGATGCGCTTTTCCAGCTTGGCCGACGTCTCAATCGCCGTAAAACGATCGCCGTCTCGGCTGATCATGATCGTGTTGATCGGATTGCCGGCCTTATCGAGGAGCGTGGTCGAAAGACGCTGGAGCCGGCCATCCTCAGTCGTCTGCGCCTGAACCTGCCTGCCCGATCTCAGCTGGAGCACGTTGTAGGCTATCCGGTCGGACTTGATGAAGGCGGCTGCGGCGTCATCTTCGACACCGAGACGGTGCAGCAAGGTCGCCAGGGTGTCGCCCGGACGAACCTTCTCTTCGCGGAAATAAGTCTGCTTGTCGAGTTCGAGCTTCGCGATCTGTTCGGACAGATTGGGAACCGCCAGTTCAAGGCTGATTTTCGTGACCGGAAGATCGGCGGCGTCGGGTGCCATCGGCGCGACCCCGGCCGCACCGAACGCGCATGCGGCCAGGAATATGGCCGATGCCGAAGTAATGCGGGTCCGGCGCGACGAACCGAGGAGCAATGTGCTCCACGGAAGCTGGCTCAGGAATTTAGAAATGGGAAGCATCCGATACGTTAAAATTTGCTGTTTCGATCGAAGGGCCTCGAGATGCAGTTGCTCGTGCATCTCAGAAATGGCCGGCGCGTGTTGATTTTTGCTTGAACGCCCTATGAAAGATAAGGCTACACTGGCGTCCGGTTTGAGGCTGGTCGCGCACCTGGCGCGCAGACCTCGATTTCCTTTTCAGTCGCATTGATGCAACGCGGAATCGAAAAGGCGCAGCAATTATACCAACGGATGGTGACGGCCTCTGATGTCACTTAAATTTTTGTCTTCAAATGATTTCACATCCCATGCGCGACTCCCAGCAATTGCAAGATACCAATACGGCAACATTCGCCGCGCCCAAGATACTTCCTTTATCGGACGCGGTCCAGGAAGCTTTAGCGATCACCAGGCGTGGGGCCGAGGAATTGCTGATCGAATCCGAGTTCGCGCAAAAGCTGGCCCGTTCCGAACAGACCGGCAAGCCCCTGCGCATCAAGCTCGGGCTCGATCCGACCGCTCCCGATCTGCACCTGGGTCACACGGTGGTCCTGAACAAGATGCGTCAGCTGCAGGACCTCGGTCACACCGTCATCTTCCTGATCGGCGACTTCACCTCCATGATCGGCGATCCGTCCGGCCGCAACGTCACTCGGCCGCCGCTCACGCGCGAGCAGATCGAAGAAAACGCCAAGACCTATTTCGGCCAGGCCAGCCTGGTTCTCGATCCGGCCCGCACGGAAATCCGCTACAACTCCGAATGGTGCGATCCGCTCGGCGCGCGCGGCATGATCCAGCTGGCAGCCAAATACACTGTGGCACGCATACTCGAGCGGGAAGATTTCACCAAGCGTTTCAAGGCCGGCACACCGATCTCGGTGCATGAATTGCTGTATCCGCTGATGCAGGGGTACGACTCGGTGGCGCTGCAGTCGGACCTGGAGCTTGGCGGCACGGATCAGAAATTCAATCTGCTGGTCGGACGTGAGTTGCAAAAGAACGATGGCCAGGAACCACAGTGCATATTGACCATGCCGCT
>JAQGLQ010000225.1 GCA_028292785.1 Noviherbaspirillum sp.
TAAGGATTGGAAACGCTCAGGAGCTTTGTCGTACCCGTGCCGTGCCGTTTGTCATCCGTGCAAAAACTGCGTGTGGTCACTGGCAAAAAACGATTTGATAGGGTCGCTTGCTTCGCACGGTGAAAGAATCCATCCGGGATATCCATGTTCATGAACAGGGTGCTGGTACTGCGCGTTATGGGTCGATTGGTGAGGCTTTGACCAGGAATGATTTTTCTGACATGTGCACCTACAGGGAACATTTTTCTGCATCTCCGCTTGGGGTAGCACGCTATGCGGCGTCAAGGCTTGCGCCCGCACGGCGGCCGTTGAGGTGGTTCAAGAAAGGAATGAAATTCGCGGCCGTGATTATTGATGTAGAGCGGCAACTTTTGGCTCAACAATGCTCAATATGTGCCGTCAGTGAGAAAGTATATTCCCGGAAAAATCGCGCGGAAGGGTACAGCACGGGAAGACTTCCTTGCTGCTCGAAGGCCCGCTTCCCCGGCCTGCTTGCAGAAAAACCGATAGGCTTCGCTAGGAAATCCGGTCGCCCTTGACCGTGACGCGGCGCAGCTTGCGCGATTCATTGGCGTTGAAGTCACCGCGCGCATGGAGGATGCAGCGGTTATCCCAGATCACCAGATCACCGCGCGTCCACTTGTGTTCGTAGATGAACCGACGCTGTTCCTGATGATCGAACAGCGCTTCGAGCAAGGCGTTGCTTTCTTCGCGCGGCATGCCGACGATGTACTCCGACATCAGGCGATTGACGTACAGCGCCTTCTTCCCCGTCACCGGATGCGTGCACACCATCGGTTGCGCATAGGAGCGCGCGGTCGGCGAGGGCTGCGCCCGGGTGCGCATCGCGACCATCGGCGCGCTCGTGCCCGGCTCATAGCTGGTGTGAACTTTCAGTCCGGCGATGCGCTGCCGGGTTTCTTCCGGCAGCGCTTCATAGGCTTTGTACATGTTGGCGAACAGGGTATTGCCACCGGTGCCCGGAATCTCCATGGCGTACAGCATTGTCGCCATCGATGGCCGTTCCACGTAGCACATGTCGGAGTGAAAATACATTTCGCCATCGGGCAGGGCGCCGATGTATTTGCCATCCTCCTTTTCATTGGTAACGTACATGATTGCCGGATGGCTCTTGCTGATCGCATATTCACCCTGGGTGACCGCGAGTTCGCCAAAGCGTTCGGCAAAGCGTATCTGTTCGGTCTCGCCCAGAACCTGTCCCGGCATGCACAGCACGCCATGCTCGTACCAGCAATTGCGGATCACTTCAAAGGCGGCATCGGACAGCGGTTGCGCTACATCGACGCCGCGAATCTCGGCGCCTACTGCCGGAGAGAGGGGTTTGATCTGCAGCGCCGACGGCTGCTGGATTTCATTCGATTGCGTTGCGGCTTTCATCCGGGCGTTTCCTTATTGGTGAAATGCGGATTTTTTCATCGGCTTCATCGAAGAGCTCCGATGTACGTTTTATTCGGCGGTGATGTGGGCGTCGTTGACGACTTTTCTCCACTCGACGAGTTCGCGTTTCAGCAATGCGGACATATCGTCGGGGCCGCCGGGATTGGCGATGATGCCGCGCTGCGACAGCTCTTCCTGGAAGTCCGGTGCGGAGAAAATCGCGATCAGTTCGCGGCTGATGCGGTTGACGATTTCCGGCGGCGTCTTGCGCGGCAGGAAAGCGCCGATCCAGTCATAGTCATTGAGCCCGGTGATGCCGCTTTCGCGATAGGTCGGCACGTCGGGCGTCCATTGCGAGCGCGTGTCGCCGCTGGTGGCGAGCATGCGCAGCTTGTCGCCTTTCACCAGGGGCAGTACCGCGTGCAGCGGGAAAAAGCCGACCTGCACATGGCCCGCGCCGAGATCGGTCACCGCGCCCGCCGAGCCCTTGTAGGGAACGTGAACGATGTCGGCGCCCGTGATCTGCTTGAACATTTCGGTGCGCAGATGATGCGGCGTTCCGGCTCCCGGCGAGGCATAGTTCAGCTGGCCCGGCTTGCTTTTGGCAAGCGCCACCAGCTGGCTGAGCGAAGTTGCCGGCACCGATGGATTGACCACGGTGGCGACCAG
This sequence comes from Noviherbaspirillum sp., assembly GCA_028292785.1. The sequence goes on from JAQGLQ010000225.1 coordinate 2,068, forward strand.
CATTTTTCCAAGGCGCGCGACCGGCGCAAAATCCTCCACCGGATCCCATGGCAGCCCTTTGTACAGTGAACTGATCATTGCCATCGTGTTGGGTACGATGAGGATGGTGTTGCCGTCGGGTGCGGCTTTCGCGGCGGCGCCGATCGCGATGGTGCCGCTGGCGCCGGTCCGGTTATCCACGATGACCGGCTGGCCGAGCCGCTGGGACAGGCGCGGCGCAAGCAGTCTTGATGCGATATCGGATGCGGTGCCGGAAGTAGTCGGCACGAGAATCGTGACGACTTTTGGCGATGACTGCGCCTGCGAGAACCCTGCCGTCAGAAGCATGAGGAGGGCGGCAAACCCTTTCATTAATCTATTCACGACTGTCTCCTTGAAAGAATAATTATGGCGGCGAGGCACTCTTTCATTGCGCGAGCAGGCTATTACCGGACTAACCAACAGCAATGCAAGATCACGCTGGCCTTCCAGGAAGATACAACAAAACGGGAGATATGGGCGGGGCAAGACGGTCGGCAGGATCGACAGACGGTATATCGGGGAATGCGCCGGATTGACCTCGAAACTCATGACGAGCCACACTGCCATCGCCGAATCACGGCAAATTTCAACAGCCTGCTAAAGCGAGTAGCCTCCAAATAGGAGCCTCGCCCCGGTGGAATCGCCGCGGTGGAGAAGTCATGCTCCAATTTATTAGCCGCTCAAAATATTTGATGAGCGTTTCCTGTTAAAGGGGCAGGATTTCACATTGGGAAATATCGGAAACGTTGTCGGCTGATAATGAGTTTATTCATTGGTTGCGTGCCAAGTCGCAGCTTGTTTGCGTGAAACTTCGCTCGCGAAGATGCTGCTCTCGCTTCGTAATGAAAACCTCGCAATAGGCATGACAGAATATCAATATTCGCGGCTGGTTTCCGAATTGGCACGCCTTGTAGGCCTTCAGAGTGCAGATCTCCATTCGGGCAACTGCTCAATCATTATGGTC
>JAQGLQ010000241.1 GCA_028292785.1 Noviherbaspirillum sp.
GCATGTGATTCCCAAGTTCGCCGCGGTGGTCGATCCCGCTCGCTGGCACGGTGTCGCCCGTTCGCTGTATCTGATGTCGGGGTTCGTGCAGTCCTGGACCGTTTATGTGGTGATGGCGGCGGTGCTGCTCGTGGCCGCGATGATCTTCTCGTTTCCCCGGTGGTGCGGGCCGATCCGCAACACGCTCGACAACTACCCGCCTTACGCGACCTACCGCCTGGTGGTCGGCAGCGGTTTCCTGACCTCGCTGGCGGCGTTGATCGCGGCGGGAACGCCCATCGACCGCGCGCTGATGAAGCTCTCGACGCTGTCCGGTCCATGGCTGTATGAGCGGATCGATGCCGCCCTGTTCGGCCTGAAGTCGGGATTCAACCTCGGCGAGGCCATGAAGCACTCGGGTTACGGCTTTCCCTCCGAAGACATCATCGGCGATCTGAGCGTGTATGCGGAATACAGCGATTTTTCATCGGCGATTCAACGCATCGCCGATGAATGGATGAAGGAGGGAACCATCGCGGTTGAAGGCAGCATGAAAGTACTCAACACGATGTCGATCTTCATGCTTGCCGCAGTCGTGATGTGGCTGGTGGCGGGATTCTTCGGCATTCAGCAGGAGATTAGCAGCATGGTTCGGCGGGGAGGCCCGTAGCTGCAGGCCGTGGCCGCAGCTATGCGAAATAAAGAGTACGTTTTACTTAAATTCGGTTGTCAACGTTCAGTCAAGGAGTTTTTCATGAGCACCACGCAAAGAAAATTGGATCAAGTAGCTTCCACTCATGCTGTTACACAGCGCGGCGCGACATTGCTCGAAGCGATTGCTTTTCTGGGCGTTTCTGCCATCGTCGTGCTGGGAGCCGTCTCGATGCTTTCGTCCGCCTTCAGCAGCGCCGATGTCGACAAGGCCACTAACGAGTTGATGGGATTGCGTGTCGCCATCAAGAAGGTATACGCCAACCAAGGTGGCTATGGAACCGGCGATCTCATTAGCAATTTAAATAATGTCAAGGCACTACCGAGTTCTCTTGGCTATCCAGGGTCAGCTGGCAACGCGACGGCGAAAAATACCTGGGGAGACGTGAAAGCGGTGGGAGTTGGTAATAGCTCCTTTACCATTACCTTCGAAAAGGTGCCCAAGGATGCATGCATTGCGCTGCTCATGGCGACTGGACCAAATACATGGCAGTCCATCAAGACAAACGGTTCCGGCACAGCACTAACTATGCCGGTGAATCCCAGTTCCACTACCGCGTGCGATGGCGCGAATAACAGCAACACGATTACGTTTGAAGCAATCTAAGACGACACGCGTCGTGTCCTCGCACAGTAATTAAGTTCAACTCGAATCAAGAATATAAGAATGTGGCATTTTCTTGTCTTGGTTGTGATCGTAGCCGCCAGCGGCGTGTACGTTCTCGAAACGGAGCAGCGTATTTCGAATACTGTTCCGCAAGAAGATGCGCTGGCGATCAATATGTTGGTGTATCGCGCCGCCGTCCGGACTTATTTGATCAATGACACTGCATTCAGCGGACCGCCGTTTAGCGGTAGTACAGTGGCATCGAATAATGTGCAATTTCCGCCCGGATATATCCCACACCCGGCATGGGACAACTTCGTGGAACCGGGCAGCCGTCGCTTGACTGTGTACGCGAAGACCGCCCTGCCAATAAAGATTACCGATGGCCTGGGGCGTGTCGCTCTTTATTCGCAGAATGCTGGCGAAGCGCGGAACGGCCGGCTCTATGTACCCGCGGTTTACGAGCAGGGAAAGAACAATCCTCCTGGCCCCATGCTGCCACCGGCATTATCAGGGCTTCCTGATGGTACTCCGGTCTGGTCCGAAAACTATTGATATGTATCCGCAGGCGGGTATGTAAGAGCACGTTGGAACTTTTTCGAATCAGGTTGCGGTAGCTTGTTCGCGCTCCTTGTTACGCTTGCTTCGCGCAGGTGCGGCAAAGCCAAGCGGGCGGGTCAGCATTGCCATCCTGATCCTGGTAGACAGTGGAGGAAGGTCATGATGAACATTAAGCTTGCAAGGCCGTGCAAAATCCCGGCGCAGTCCGGTGTAACGCTAGTGGAAGCCCTCGGCGCGCTGGCCGTCGGTGCGATCGTCACCGCCGGACTATTCGGTATCATCAACGAATCGCTGGATGACATCAAAGCCCAGCAGGCGGCCTCTTATCAAGCGAAAGTCGCTGACGCGGCAGGAAAGTACATAAGCAGCCGGATGTCGGACCTTGTTAAGAATACCGCTCCATGGTCTGTGACCATGCAGAATCTCAAGGATTCTGGTTTTCTCGACCCCGCCTTCGCTGCTGCCAATCCCTACGGGCAAAAACCATGCCTCCTGCTCAAGACCGCTAATACCACTAAAGATATCCAGGCAATACTTGTGACGGAAGGCGGCGATCCGATTCCTGCCAAGCAGTTAGCCTATGTGGCGTCGTTGACTCAAAACGGGGGATCGATCTCGATGGTGAGTGGCTCGGCGACGGCAATCGGAGCGTACGGCACTTGGAAGCTTGAATTATCGGATTTTGGCGGAGTGAAATGCGATACAAGTGCGGCGGTCGTCAATCACCTCGTAACAATGGTAAGTTGGGGCGGCGGCGGCATGGGTGTGGGCCTGGGGGGTGGAACATCGGATTTTCTGTATCGGAGTTCGACCGGCAACACGCAGGCCAACACGATGAAGACCACGCTGTATATGGATAATCATGAAATCACCGGGGCCAATCGGGTGGCGGCCGGTAATTTTGACGCCACAGGCAGTGTCCACGCTACAGGCGATGTCCTGGCCGATGGCGAGGTGCGGACAACGCGCGTCAACGCCACAACTGTTAACGCTAGTGGCAACATTACTGGACGTGATATCGAAGCTTCCGTTAGCGTTACCGCGCCGTATGTCACTGCCGGAACCTTGTTACTCGGCACCATCCCGGCGGCAGACCCGAGTAAGCCTGATGCTCTTAGACCTTGCACGAGCGTCGCCCTTGGAACATACGGCAGGGATAATAGCAGCAACGAAATGTATGTATGCACCGCCTCCGGGTGGAAAGAAGTGGCAGCAGATTATTTGCGTCGGACGAAGTCGGGGAACGTCGCTCACAATACGATGGAAACCGATCTCTACATGGGCGGCAAGAATATCCGGGACGCGAGTTCTTTATTTTTAGAGCTTGTCGATCCGGGCAGTTCTTGTGCTGACACGGTCCCGTCGGGAGCCATCGCGCGGAATAAGCTTAAGCCAGATCGATTCCTGATATGTACAAGGTTTGTTTTTTTTGGCTCGACGGTCTCATTTTGGCTACCTGTATCGGTCGACCGGCAAGTAATACCGGCGACTGGTTGGAATGATAAGGACACACCAGCAGCAGTAACTCCGCTGGAGGATTTTACCTATGATCATCAAGAGAAGGGAGATGCCACTAAATATTCACTTCCGATGGCTGTCGGTACCTGTCACAGACCTTATACAAGCCCAGATAAAAGAGGCGGATGCGTCGCACTCTGTCAAGCGGACGATGAAGATGCAGTGTTTGGAACAACTTATTGTTATTCACAAAGGGTGGCGAGTAGCGAACGCGTAACGGCTGAACGTAAAGACGAGAAAACAAAAGAAGTTACTGCTACGAGATCAGGCTGGCGAGGGAGCTGTTATCAGACCGGTCCCGATGATCAAGCGGTGGCTGTCTCTGTCCTCTGTGTTAAAAAATAGCAGTATGGGCACCCGCTAGGTGGGTACTGCTGCAGCGCCTGATGCTAATGAGCTAAAGGATTTCAGCGTATTGGTGGAGCAAAGCGGAAGCGCGTCTAAGATTCTGCCTCTTCACTAGCTTTGCAGGAAGGTCACACCGCCGCCGGCGTTGCCAACAAGTCCCGACAACCATTAGCGTTTCTAATTGTTTTGTGCCGAATGATTGTCGTTACCTAGACTGTATTCACAGTCAACAGGCAGTATGCACCGCAGCCCGAAGGCAGCAGCCACCAAGGAGAACGTATGACGGCGTCGATCACCTTCACCCCCGCGACGACCTACTTCATTCTGGCCAACGTTGCCCTGCTCCTGCTTTGCATAGGCTGGATGAAATTCAAGTCGTGGCGCGAGCAGAAGCGCACCGCGGTGGTGACGGAATCCATCCTTCAGTATTTCCGGATCACCGGCATCGAGGTCTCGGCGAAATGTATCAGCCTGGAGGGCAATCATCATTTCATCGCGTTCATCCAATCCGAACCGATGAAGCGTTTTCGCTTGTCGTACCTGGTCGAAATGTCGTTGCGCGAGCACATCGAGAAGGCCTGCAACATGGAGCTCGACACGGTTTACTGGCGCTTCATCATCAAGGATGGCGGGCCCGAGAATGACAACTATGTGCGCGACGCCTTGTTGAATGAAGGTTCGCTGCGTCATGGCTCAAGCTATTACACAGCTGAAGAGGCTCCCTTCGAAGCGTTCGAGGAAACCATGAAGATGTCGCACCGGGGCGCCTCGCCCACACCGCAGGGCTCTTAGAAAACAATCCCGGCGACCAGGGCCGGGATTGCATTGACGGCGGACGGCATGCAATCCCCGTCCCATCGTGCAAAGCGTAACGGTCATGCCTCCACGCTTGCTTGCGCGCTGCCGTGCAATCATTTCCTCAAACGGTTCATCCTCTCGGCATCGTTGCCCGCTCTTTCGGCGACCAGCGCATTCCTTGATTTTTTCGGCGGAACCCGCGCGCGGAAATGGGGACAAAGGACTCATCGAGCACGGACCGGGCGCGATAGCGCATGCGATTTCCTGATCGGCGGCACGTCCGCGTGAAGCGTTCGCGCAGCCGGCGGGATATTCCCGATCGCGACCTGGTCCGTGCACCCGGCTTCATGCGAAGCCATCGCGCTTTCTCATTCGGGAGGAACCATGAGCATGTCATTCATCGCGTTGCAGACACAATTGATATCGAGCGTCGTCGACGCATCCTCGGGCCGTTCGTTCACGCCATGGTGGGGTGCCGCCGGCCTCGTCGCGGCGGCCGCCTATTTCGGATTGCGTCCGTCAGTGCTGATGCGTGTGGCAATGCGTCTTGCGCATCATCGCGGAACGTGCTCGGCGTGTGCGAGGCCGAGCGCATCGCCGGTGCTCAACCGGATGGCCAGGGATCTGGACGCGACCCAGCCCAATCAGGCCGCGGAATTGCGCTGGCTCGCCACCCATGGAGCGGCGACGAATGGGACGAACGCGCGCGTGGCCCGCGCAGGGGAATAGAAAAAACCGGGCCTGTCATGCCGCCCGGCCCGGTTTTGGCACGCAGTGTCAGACCGCGCCTGCACGCGCCATCGACGAGACGGCGGGAGCCGTGGTCCATGCAACGCAAGGCGTGCCTACACGCGAATTCTTTTGGCTGAGGCAATAGCCTTTCTTGTAGACGCTGGTGAGCTGCACTTGCGATTTGGTGAGTATCTCGAGCTTCAGCCGCAACTGGAAGATGGCGACGCGAATGTTGTTGGTCTCGGTCGACTTGCCCGTGACCCTGAACAGATATTCCAGTTCGGGCAGCGAGATAACGGTTCCCATATGCGTGAGGAACAGCTCAGCCAGCGTATATTCCGTCGGCGTCAGGCGGGTTGCCTGCGCGCCGTAGTAGATGGAACGGGACTCCTCGATAAGGGCCAGGGCGCCCCGGTCGATGCGGGTCTTGAAAACATTTTTCCTTTTGAGGGAAAAGCAGATCCGCCGCGCCAGTTCGGGGACGGCCACGGTCGAGAAGGTCCAGTCGCAGACGAAGTCGGGGCAGTCGCGCGCGCTGTTGATGGACGCGAGCGAGGGATAGATGAAAATGATCGGCGCGCGAATCGAAGGAACGCCTGAGTTTGCCTGCATGTGGGCATACGCCTCTTTTTCCATCGCATGAATTCGGGCGACGGCGCGGACATTTTCGGCCTCTACCAGGAGCACGCACGGCGAATCGGCACGGCATATCAGGTCCGCGTACGTGATCTCGTCGACGATCTCTTCCAGCTTCCACTCCACCAGTTGATTCCGATAGATCTTGGGGAAAGCGGAGTCCGGAATTTTTGCTTCTTTGCTCAGGCGCTGAAAAAAATTCCGCCCGCTTATTTTGACCGTGATCTGCATTTTACCCCCCGTGTTTTTATAGGCCTATTGTGGGAAGAAAAATACTCAGGTGTTCGACAGATTCCGACTTTTCCTGACATTGATGCGGAATCGTCACGGTCGTCGTCGACAGGGGCGGAGGTTGGTCGCCTGGATGGCGGACGGTGAGATCACGTCTGGCGCCGCAAGACCGTCAACGCGCGTCTCGTAGTCGTACGCTACTTGATATGCGTGATGACCATGATTGCGCGATCTCAATATCTTTTCGGCAGCATCTCGGTAGAGTTCAATCCTATTCCGCATGACTTACTAATGTCGTGCAGCCTAAGAATAATAATTTATACGATCACACAGATGCCGCCGATATCCCGCAGAGAGTTCTTGTCTTTGTCGACCCTGGTCCTCACCGCTGGATGCGGGGGAGGGGGCGGCGGGGACACGGGAACCGTGGCTACCGCCGGAACCGCCGTAGGGACGGGAACCGGCGGCCCAGTCTCCAGTAATCCGCCGGCAACGCCGGCCCAACCGCAGCAACCGCTGGAGCCACAACAACCCCAGCAGCCACAGCAACCACAGCAACCACAGCAACCACAGGAGCCGCAACAACCACAGGAGCCGCAACAACCGCCAGAGCCTGAGGAGCCCGAGCAGCCAGCGCCGACGACGAATGTGATCCGACGCGAGAATGCAAAAACTGCAAGCCAGGGTGTGGCTACGCACTGGCAAATCAACGACTCGGATTATGCGAGCCGCGGCGAAATCGAAGGCTATGCGTCGGCAACCTGCGTCCAGCGCGGCGGATCGATCAGGCTGTTTGTCAACACTGCGGAGCCGACTTACTCGATTTCCGTTTATCGGGTCGGCTGGTATGGCGGCGCCGGCGGGCGCCGGGTTGCCGGTCCCATTACTCGTGCCGGCCGGCGCCAGCCGGAGCCGACCTTCGACCCCACGACGCGGCTGGTCGAATGCGATTGGACCGATCCGTACGTACTGACGATTCCGGACAATCGTTCCGACCCTACGGACTGGGCCAGCGGCGTATATCTGGCGAAACTAACGGCCGGTACGAGCGGCAAGCAAAGCTACATCATCTTCGTGGTGCGCGACGACGCACGCAGCGCCGATCTGATGTTCCAGGCCAGCGTGACCACCTATGCCGCCTACAACAACTGGGGCGGTTACAACTTTTATGACGTCGACAGCGCGGGCCGCCGGCCTGCTTACAAGCTGTCGTTCAACAGGCCTTATTCGAATCCGCAGCAGCCTTGCGCCGGCAAAGGCGCGGGCGATTTCCTGGGATGGGAGCTGCATATGATTCGCTTCCTCGAGCGGGAAGGGTATGACGTCACGTATTCGACCAACCTCGCGGTACATGCCGCGCCGGAACGGTTGTTGCGGCACCGTGCATTTCTCTCGGTAGGGCATGATGAATACTGGACGCGTGGCATGCGCGATGCGGTGGAGGGGGCGCGTGACCAGGGCGTGCATCTGGGCATATTCGGCGCGAACGCAGGCTACTGGCAGGTCCGCCTGGAAAGCAGCGGCTCCGGCGAGCCCAATCGCACGGTCGTCTGCTATAAGTACGATACGCCGGAACGCGATCCCACCTATCGGACCGATCCGTCGCGATCCACATTCCTGTGGCGCGACGCCGCGATTAACCGTCCTGAAGCCGCGCTGTTCGGCGTCATGTACGACTTCAATTCGGTTGACCTCGACATGGTCATGGATGATTGCAACACTTGGGTCACCGAAGGCACAGGCCTGACAAAAGGCGACCGATTGCCCGGCATGCTCGGCTACGAAGTGGATCGCGTCGATCCCAATTCTTCGCCGCGCGGTGTCCGGATACTGGCCTCATCGCCATATCGCGTTGGCCAGGAGGTGCGGCATGCGAACATGACTTTTTATACGCATTCGAGCGGCGCGCGCGTGTTCGCGACCGGGTCCATGCAGTGGAACTGGGGGCTTGACGCCTTCGGTCCATGGGGCGACCGGGTCAATACGGCGGTGCAGCAGATGACGCGCAATGTGATGAATGCGTTCGTGCAGACGTAACGGATAGTAATCTGCCGTCACGGCGCTCGAGCTTGACATCGATACATGAAAAGACGCATCGACCATCGATAACGGATGCCGGGCGTGCATTCCAACGGAGGCAAGCATGAAGCATTTTCTTCTCGCGCTGTCGGTCATCCTGGTCGCCGGCTGCGCCGGCATGGGTGACGGCCGAAGCGTTCAAACGTCGGGCGGCATGAGCGCCACCAGCGATGCCGGCGGCATGCACGCGTCCGCCCGCAATCTATGCGAGGCGCTGCGTAACTTCCAGCAATACAATCCGGACGATTGTCGGGGCCGCTAAAGCGCCTTTCCCGAACACGATTCGAGCGCCTCGCGAATCGCGCCCGCATCGCCGGGCCGGACCAGCCGCGCCGTCTCCTTGCCATCGCGGAGGAAAATCAGCGTGGGCCACAGCTTCACGCTGAACGAGCGGCCCAGCCGTCTTCCTTTTCCATCCTCGATCTTGATGTGGCGCACGTCCGGATGATCGGCGAAGGCGGCGGCCAGCAGTGGTTGCGCGGCCTGGCAGAAGCCGCACCAGGGCGCGCCGAACTCGATCACCGTCGGTCCTTCGAGGAGATCGACCTCGGCCCGCGCCGGTTCGACGGCGGCATAGCTATTGTTCATTGCCATTTCGGTATTCCTCCAATCGCAAGACCTTCGCGCCGGGCCGTCGTCACGGACGCGCGTCAACCTTTCCGCACGAGGTTCTGCACGGTTTTCTTGTTGAGATTGATCGCGTGGTACTCGATGTATTCGGCCAACCCCACGTCGGTACGCACCCGGCCGATGCCGCTCTGCTTGACGCCGCCGAATGGCATGTGGCGTTCGCCCAGCGCGGTGCGGGCATTGGTGTTGATGAAGGTGATCCCTGCTTCCACCTTGCTGGCAAGCCGCAGCGCGCGGTCGGCATCGCGCGCCCAGATCGAGGAGCCAAGGCCGTACTCGGTGCCGTTGGCCATCTTCAGCACCTGTTCCTCGGAGTCGTACGGGATCAGCGGAATCACGGGGCCGAACTGTTCGGTTACCACCAGTTCCGCCGTGGGCGCGACATCCTTCACTACGGTCGGCTGTATGTAATAGCCGTTGCTCCAATTGTCCGGATCGAGCTTTGTGCCGAGCGAGCGCACGGTGGCGCCGCTTTGACGAGTGCGATCGATCAGGCCGTTGACGAAGTCGTACTGGTGGCGGTTGTTCAGCGGCGCGAGCGTGGAACGCTCGTCCATGCCGTGGCCGATTCTGAACTGGTCGACCGCTTCGCACATCGCGTCGTAGAAACGGTCGAGCATCGGCGCCGGCACGTAGACCCGCTTGACGGCGTAGCACACCTGTCCCGAACGCGGAAAGATGCCCTTGATGAGTTCGGGCACGATATCCGATGGCGTCACATCGTCGAGCACGATCGCGGGATCGTTGCCGCCGAGCTCCAGGCTGATGTTCTTCACCGATTCCGCCGCGGCGGCCATCACCGCCCTGCCGGTTCTGGTGCCGCCGGTGAACGAGACCATGCGTACCAGCGGATGCCGCGTCAGCGCGGGTCCGACTTCTCCTTCGCCATGCACGACGTTGACCACGCCGGGCGGAAAGAAGCCGGCGACGATTTTCAGGGCATGCGACACCGCCAGGGGTGCGAACGGGGAGGGCTTGACCACGATGGTATTGCCGGTGGCCAGCGCCGGCCCCACCTTGCCCATGGTCAGACCCATCGGTGCATTCCACGGCACGATCGCGGCGACCACGCCGCGCGCGGCTTTCTCGATGCGCACCAGGCCCTCCTCATCTTCGAATTCCTCGGGCTGCAGGAAGGCCTCGACCGTGGCCGCGACTTCGCGCATGCTCTTGACGCCGTTATTGACGTCGCGCTGTGTTTCGCGCAGCAGCATGCCTTGTTCACGTACCAGCGTGGCGGCCAGCTGCGGGGCCTGCCTGTCGAGTTCGTCGCAGGCGGCCAGCAGGCGCTCGACGCGTTCGGCGACCGGCACATTCCTATAGGTCTCGAAAGCGGCATGAGCCGCTTCGACCGCCTGGCCGACATGCGCCGGCGTACCGGCGGCGACCATGCCGACCACGTCGGTCAGCCTGCCGGGGTCGCGCACTTCGAAATAATCGCTGCCGGATACATCCTTC
>JAQGLQ010000247.1 GCA_028292785.1 Noviherbaspirillum sp.
CTGCCGTTCATCATGCCGACCGCGCCGCATACTTTCAGGCCGCTGCTCGAGGCAGCCATGGCGCGCATGAACACGACGCTCAATGTCAGTTATGAAATCGATGCGATCCCGTCGCTGATGGATGTGGTCGCCACAGGCCTGGGGTATACGCTGATTCCGGACAGCACGCTGCATACGGTCCCCCTTCCGGGGAACCTGAGCTGCCAGAAGATCGCAGCGCCCGAGTTGTATACGACGCTCTGCTTCGTCACGCCCGCGCGCAGCCCGACGACCCAGCTTCCGCTCGAGGCGGCTTGCCTCACGCGCGAAGTTTTGCTGCGCGAACTTCGCCTGAACCGTTCGGAAAAGAAAAAAACGCCGCCGCGACGCGCCAAGGCTTCTCGTACCGCATAGAAGAACAATGTTCCGTTTCGTCCGGATTCGGCGTCTTTTGGTGTATGATATTTTTAAAAATGTTCATACGCCCTGCGCCAGCAGGTGGGTTGCCGGGCGATACCAATAAAAAAACGGAGACATCGCATGACCCGCAGAACAAGAATGACAAGCCGGCAAATCCGCCTCACCGCAATGGCATCCGCCCTCCTCGGCGCACCGCTGCTTGGAGGAACGGCCTATGCCGCCGATGAGGAGACCACACTGCCTGCGGTAGTCGTCGAGACCTCGCGCAACAGCCAGCTCGGCATCGCGGAATCGGCCAATGCGGGCGTGGTTACGCAACAGCAGCTCGAAGCCCGCACCGTGTATCGCGCCGGCGAACTGCTCGAGACCATGCCGGGACTGATCGTCAGCCAGCATAGCGGCGAGGGCAAGGCCAACCAGTTTTACCTGCGCGGATTCAATCTCGATCACGGCACCGACTTGCGCACCACGGTTGACGGCATGCTGGTCAATCAGCGCAGCCATGGACACGGACAGGGATGGACCGACCTGAATTTCCTGATCCCGGAACTGGCGGCGCGGCTCGAGTACCGTAAAGGGCCGTACTATGCGTCGGAAGGAGATTTCGCATCGGCGGGCGCGGCGAGCGTCGTGTATGCCGACAAGCTGGAGCAAGGCATCGCCAGCATCGGCATCGGCCAGAATGGATATGTGCGCACCCTGCTGGCCGACTCGCCCCGGCTGGGCCGCGGCAACCTGCTGTATGCGCTCGAGCTGTTTCATAACGATGGCCCATTCACCAATCCGGATGACTATCGCAAGTTCAATGGCGTATTGCGTTATTCGGAGGGTACATCCGCCAACGGCTTCAATCTCAGCGCCATGGCATATCGCGCAAAGTGGAACGCCACCGACCAGATTCCGCGGCGCGCGGTCGACAACGGCACGCTGTCACGTTTCGATGCGTTGGATCCGACCGATGGCGGCCGCTCCCATCGCTACAGCCTGTCGGGCGGATGGCGCAGAGCCGATGCATGGACTTCGGACGCGATCAATGCTTATGTCATTCACAACAAGCTGGACTTGTTTTCCAATTTCACCTATTTCGACGTGGATGCGGTCAACGGCGATCAATTCGCGCAGCCCGACCGGCGCACGACCACCGGCCTGAACCTCAGCCATGCCTGGCGCGCGCCGCTGCTCGGCCGCGATTCGGAAAACACGATCGGCCTGCAACTGCAAAACGATAATATCTTCAACGGCCTGTACAACACGATGGCGCGGCAACGCATATCGACCACGCGCGAAGACCATATCGTGGAAAGCAGCGCCAGCGCTTATTTCGAAAACAATACTCAGTGGGCTGACAAGTTCCGCACGGTCGCCGGCCTTCGCGGCGATTATTACCGCTTCGACGTGCGCAGCGACAACCCGGCCAATTCCGGCAAAAGCAGCGACGGCATCGTCAGTCCGAAGCTGAACATGATTTTCGGGCCATGGGCGAAGACCGAGTATTACTTCAACATCGGCCGCGGCTTTCACAGCAACGACGCGCGCGGCGCCACCATCACGGTCGATCCGCGCGAGGGTACCCCCGTGGAGCGGGCCACGCCGCTGGTGCGCTCGAAGGGCGTCGAGGTCGGCGTGCGCAGCGAGTTCATTCCAGGCTTGCAGAGCTCGCTCGCGCTGTACCGGCTGGACCTCGATTCGGAACTGCTGTTCGTCGGCGATGCCGGCACCACCGAGGCGAGCCATCCGAGCCGCCGCCATGGCATCGAGTTCAACAACTATTACCGCGCCACGAAGTGGCTGACCATCGATGCCGATATCGCATTCGCGCGCGCGCGCTTTCGCGGCGTGGGCACCGGGGATCGTATTCCCGGCGCGGTCGAGGGCGTGGCCTCGGCGGCGCTTGCGGTGGACAATCTCGGGCCATGGTTCGGCGCGCTGCAGCTGCGCTATTTCGGCCCGCGCCCGCTGATCGAGGACAATAGCGTACGGTCGAAACCCACCGCGACGCTGAACGGTCGCATCGGCTACAAGATCAGCCGCGCCATGCGTGTCGAACTGGAAGGATTCAACCTGACCAACCGCCGCGATTCCGCGATCGATTATTACTACCCGTCACGCCTGCGCAATGAGCCGGAAGCGGTGGACGATATCCACTTCCATCCGATCGAGTCGCGCTCATTCCGCGTCACGCTCACGGCGAATTTCTGATCCGCAGGTCGCGTCGCCAAAATCCCGCTGCACCGCTTGCCTGCGCAAGCAGCCGCCAGTTCACGTCTTCGGATGAAAATGCGGATGGCGATGCTGCGCCAGCGACGGCGTCGCCATGTCGACCGGCACGATGTTGACGCTGCCATGCCGCACGCCGCTGCGCGCGATCACGCTGTTGGCGAATTCATTGACCTGCTTGTAGGGACCGCGCAGCACCAGCGTTTCGAGGCAGCTGTGATGATCGAGATGGACATGCATGCTCGACACGCACAGGTCGTGATGTTCATGCTGGATCTCGGCCAGCCGGCTGGCGAGCTCGAGCTCGTGATGATTGTAGACATAGCTCAGGCTGGCGATGCAATAGCGGGCCTGATACGTCACCTTGCGTTCCTCCTCGATGCGGCTGCGCACCAGGTCGCGGAAGGCTTCCGAACGGTTTTCGTAGCCATGACGCTCGATCAGTTCATCGAACTGCTCGGCCAGCGAATCGTCGACGGAGATGGTTATGCGGCGCATGGTCGTGCTTGTCCGTGGTATGGCTGTTGAGGGGAACCGGTATATTACACGCTAAGGAAGCGCGTCGATGCCACGCGAACTACGCGCGACGGCGGTTTTTATTTTGAAGGAGATCAGATGAGGCCCGGCGACTATTTTCGAATGGCGTTGCTCGCCGCCATATGGGGCGCGAGCTTCCTGTTCATGCGGATCGCCGCCCCCGTTCTGGGCGCCATCCCTTCTTCGTTCTTCAGGGTTCTGTTCGGCGCCCTCGGATTGGCGGCGATATTGGCGGTGCTGCGCGTGCGTTGGGTATTCAATGGAAAATTTCGCGCCACGCTCGGCCTCGGCATCATCAACTCCGGGATTCCATTCCTGATGTACTTCCTTGCGGCACAGCTTCTTCCGGCAGGCTATCTCGCGATTTTCAATGCGACCACGCCATTGATGGGCGCCCTGATCGGTTATCTGTTCTTTCAGGAGGAAATCAATGCCAGGAAGGCGGTCGGCATCGCCGCCGGCATCGGCGGCGTGGCACTGCTGACAGCCACCGGCCCGATCTCGATCAATGCCTCCGTTGTCCTGGGGGCGCTGGCCTGCATGGTGTCGACCGGATGCTATGGCGCCGCCGGGTTTCTGACCAAGCGATGGATCAGTGAGCGCGGCGGGCTGGACGCGAAGCTGGTGGCCTGCGGCAGCCAGATCGGCGCGGCCTTGTTTCTGACACCGTTCTTCGCGGCATCGGCAACCATCGCGCCGCCGCCGAGCTGGGGCGGCCACGCGGTGTGGCTGGCCTTGGCGGCGCTCGGGCTGGTCTGCACCGCTTGGGCTTATATCCTTTATTTCCGTTTGATTGCCGATATCGGGCCGGTGCGCTCGCTGACGGTGACCTTTCTCATTCCTCCATTCGGCGTGCTGTGGGGCGCGCTATTTCTCGGCGAGCAGGTCTCCTGGGCACATCTCGCTGGGGGCAGCCTGATCGGCATTGCGGTGTGGCTTGTGTTGGGCCGGGCGAAACCGCCGGCATCGGCGGCGCGCGCCGCAACCGAACGATCGATTTAACGACGATTCATGAATATAAAGATACATAAGCATGGGACCAAAACTTGGATCGCGGACTCTGATAAAGTAAAATACTGTATATATATACAGCATAAGCGGACCGAAGATGTCAGACCACCAACCCCCGGAGGAAAAGGAAGCGCGAGCGGCTCGCTCGAAGATAACTGTGCTCAAAGGTCGCGGCTCCGTATCGAATTTGCAAGGTCGTTACGAACTTCACGCCCGCGAGAGTTTCGACGACGGTTGGACGGACGGCTGGGACGATGATGGTGCTGATACAAGAGCGTCTGTGAAAACACAGGTATTCGAGGAAAAAGCCAAAAGCATCCTGACTCGAAACGCGTCTCCCGATATTCCGTTCAACGTCTCTCTGAATCCGTTTCGGGGATGCGAGCACGGTTGCATTTACTGTTTTGCCCGTCCGTCGCACAGTTATCTAAGCTTATCGCCAGGGCTGGATTTTGAAACCAAGATCTTCGCCAAGGTCAATGCGCCGGAGCTGCTGAGGCGCGAACTGGCGCACCCATCCTATGTCCCCGAGCCGATCGCCCTCGGCGTCAACACCGACGCCTACCAGCCTTGCGAACGTACGTTGCGCCTGACGCGGCGCGTGCTCGAAGTGCTGCATGAATGCGAACATCCGGTGGCGCTCATCACCAAGTCGTCGCTGATCGAGCGCGACATCGACCTGCTGGCCGATATGGCGAGCCGCGGATTGGCAATGGCGGCGCTGACCATCACCACACTCGATCCCGCCATCGCCCGCACGCTCGAACCGCGCGCCGCCGCGCCGGCGCGGCGCCTGCGCACCATACGCGCACTGAGCGAGGCGGGCATCCCGGTCGGCGTGAGCATCGCGCCGGTGATTCCATTCATCACCGAACCGGATCTCGAGCGCGTGGTGGCGGCCGTGGCGGAAGCCGGGGCGGTCAGCGCCAGCCACATCGTGCTACGTCTGCCATGGGAAGTGAATCCGCTGTTCCAGCAGTGGCTGCAGGCGCATTTCCCGGAGCGCGCGCAACGCGTCATGAACCGGCTGCGCGAGATGCGAGGGGGCAAGGACTACGATGCCAGCTTCGGCAAGCGCATGCAGGGCGAAGGGGTGTGGGCCGACCTGATCCGCCAGCGTTTTGAAAAGGCGGCCGAGCGCGTCGGCCTCGGCGCGCGCGATCGCGGTTTCAAGGCGCTCGACGCATCGCGCTTTCGCCGGCCGCTGACGGTACCCTCCAGCTCCAAGGGAACGGAAAATTCGAGCGGCCAACTCGATCTCTTTTAGTTCCTTTTATCGCCAGGGAGATTCGGATCGCTTTGGCCTACCCTTCCCCTGTCAGTCCATGACATTCGGCGCGCCGGCCTCCCCCGACAGCGGGAGCGCGGCATGACGATTGGCGTCTTCGTGCATGTCCAAATCCGCGCATACTCTTGCCAGAACACACGATGTTGATTTTCAATCGATATTGACTGATATTGAATACATGAATATAGTATTTTCACCGCTTCCTGCCAAAGAGACATTGGCGCCGCGTCGGTGGCCGTGCGGGCTTCCCGCTCCTGCCGATACGCGAACCAGACTTCAAAGGGGAAATGTGACGACACGCGAACACACCGACATCCTGACCCGCACCGGCCCCGGCACCTC
>JAQGLQ010000325.1 GCA_028292785.1 Noviherbaspirillum sp.
GCCTGCCGATGCTCCACGCCAGTGAACTAAGACTTTGAACGGCGGCTTTCCGGCCTGCCGAGTGGCAGCATAGGGTCGTTTTGAGTCATAGACGCATGGCGTGCAGCCGCGTCTTACTTCAGGAAAGAAAAAAGGCCTAGTCGTTGGACTAAGCCTTTGAATTCTTTGGCTCCCCGACCCGGATTCGAACCAGGGACCTGCGGATTAACAGTGAGCTGATCTTCCGACATATACATGCCTTTGATTGGGGGGCGGAAGCACTAGCCATGCGAGCGAATCGCCTTGAATACCTCGTCTTCGGGGACACTGTCAGGCCAAAATGTGATTTGGACGCATTGCCCTGGCTACTAGCACACTCGCTGATACCACTTTCCCAACCTTGAAAAAAATGTTTCCCATCGACTTTCGAAATGAGTTGCGCCGTGAATTGGAAGCAGGCAAGCGAGCCGTTAAGGGCAAAACTGATCCACAAACGATTGATAAGATGCTTGATGAGTTTAAAACCTAACGTGTCATTCGCCCCGGCCGCTATGCGCCGGTCAACTTAATCATTAGCCGTCCAGATTGACACCGATTATTCGGGAGTGTCTATGCAAGTTCATGGAAGTTGCCATTGCGGACATATTCGGTATGAGGCGGCAGTTGATCCAAAGCGAACAACAATCTGCCATTGCAGCGATTGCCAGAAGCTGACGGGGACCGCATATCGCGTCTCCGTAGCAGCAAATGAAGGGTCGCTTCGCCTGCTCGCTGGCCAGCCGTCCGTGTATGTGAAACTCGGCGACAGCGGAGCAAGCCGCGCACAAGCCTTTTGCCCAAACTGCGGCTCACCGCTCTACACCTATGACGCAGATGACCCGAAGATTTATGGACTTCGTGTAGGCTGCATTGATGAACGCGCGGCGCTAGTTCCGAGAAAGCAGAAGTGGTGTCGCTCGGCTTTGGCGTGGACGGAGAGCCTCGCCAATATGGAAAGACGAGAAACCGAGTGAACGCAACGCCTAACATGGACATGAACTCTGACCGCTTCGCGGCCGGTTATACGAAACGTTAAACACATCCAGGCCGGTTTATCGCCACGTCTCTGACCGTACGCTTACCTTGTACAAGGCGTCGCGGCGGGAGCGATGCATAACAACGCCAGGCTCGCATATCCGATTCCATACCCCTCAGATCCACCGCAATGGATGGAGCAATCCCCCTCCCGAGCTACATGGCCGTCCGGCGGGCGTGCATCGGTTCGCCATGACGCGACGTGGCCAAAGCAATGTAACTGGACTGGACCTGGCACCGAATTGGCATTGTCAATTCGAGTTCGTCGCCGCAGCGGCCTGCACCATGCACGAGCCTACGGGACGCCGCCGCAAATAGACGAACGCGCTAACTTGGTCCGACCATTCATGGGGTTACGACGTTATGGGAGGTTTCTGAAGGCTGGCACGACAGTTGCTGACGGAAAAACACGTGCTCTTGTTTGCACGCTTGTATGGCGGATGCGCTCAGCGTCATGCGCAACGCTATGGAGCTCCGGGCGGCGGAGAGCACAATCAACTACCGACAACGGACAATCAACATGGAAAATTACGAAAATTACGTGGATGCCGCAGCCTCGGTCGCGGAGCTGGAGATCGATCCGGCGCATCGACCGGGGGTCCTCGCCAACTTCGAGCGCATCGCGCGGCTGGCCGCGTTGATCATGGAGTTTCCGCTCGACGAACACGTCGAGGCTGCGCCGATGTTTAAGCCATGACCGGCGGGAATCTCGGGATACTCGGCATCGCGCGGGCGGTGCGGAGCGGCGAGGCGAGCGCGCTCGAAATGGTTCGGGCGGCACTGGAGCGCATCGATGCGCGCGATGCGGAACTGAACGCGTTCACAGCCGTCTCGCGCGAGAGGGCACTATCGGAGGCGAACGCGGTCGATGCGGCCCGTGCCGCAGGCGATGCGCTCGGTCCGCTGGCCGGCGTCCCTTATGCAGTGAAGAACCTGTTTGATATCGCCGGCATGGCCACGCTTGCCGGCTCGAAGATCAATGCCGGCCGCGCGCCCGCCGCGGTCGACGCCACCGTGGTACGCCGTCTCCGCGACGCCGGGGCGGTGCTGGTCGGCGCCTTGAACATGGATGAATACGCCTACGGCTTCACGACGGAAAACAGCCATTACGGCGCCACCCGCAATCCGCACGACCCGGCGCGCATCGCCGGCGGGTCGTCGGGCGGTTCGGCCGCCGCGGTGGCGGGCGAACTCGTGCCGCTGTCGCTGGGATCGGATACGAACGGATCGATCCGCGTGCCTGCTTCGCTGTGCGGCATCTTCGGGTTCAAGCCGACCTACGGGCGGCTGAGCCGGGCCGGGACGTACCCCTTCGTCGCCAGCCTCGACCATGTCGGTCCATTCGCCCGCTCGGTGGCGGACCTGGCGCTTGCCTACGATGTGATGCAGGGGCCTGATGCGGCCGACCCGGCGTGCGCGCAAAGGCCTGCCGAGCCGTCACTGGCGTTGCTGCCCCAGCGCGCCGATGGCCTGCGCATCGCTGTCGCCGGTGGCTATTTCGTCAACAATGCCGGACCCGAAGCGCTGGACGCCGTGGCGAGGGCCGCGCAGGCGCTGGGCGCGACGAGAACGGTCACACTCCCCGAGGTGGCGCGCGCTCGTGCTGCGGCCTTCGTGATGACGGCCGTCGAGGGCGCGAACCTGCACCTGCATGATCTGCGCACCCGGGCGCAGGATTTCGAGCCGCTGTCGCGCGACCGCCTGCTCGCGGGGGCACTGATCCCGGCATCCTGGTACACGCAGGCACAGCGTTTCCGCCGCTGGTACCGCGACGAGGTGATGAAACTCTTCGCGGACGTGGATGTGCTGCTGGCTCCCGCCACGCCGTGCGGCGCGACGCTGGTCGGGCAGGAGAGCATGACGATTGGCGGCGCCGACATGCTGGTGCGCGCGAACATGGGCATGCTCACCCAGCCCATTTCATTTATCGGCTTGCCGGTGGTTGCGGCGCCGGTGCGGCAGCCCGGCCGCATGCCCGTCGGCGTGCAAATCATCGCCGCGCCATGGCGCGAAGACCATTGTCTGCGGGTCGCAGCGGCCCTTGAAGCGCAGGGCATCGCCGTCTGCGCGCCATTCATCCCTACCGAAAGAAGGCCATGATCCACGAAGTCAATATTCCTGAAATCGTCGCCGAAGTCACGCTGGCATTCGAACGCTATGAGCAGGCGCTGACGAACAACGATGTCGCCGTGCTCGACGAACTGTTCTGGAATAGCCCGCATACCTTGCGCTACGGGGCGACCGAGAATCTGTACGGCTATGCCGCGATCGCACAGTTCCGGGGCGCGCGGTCGCCGGCCGGCCTCGCCCGCCGCCTGCTCAAGACGGTGATCACCACCTACGGCCGCGACTTCGCCACCGCCAACACTGAATTCCAGCGGCCGCCGTCGAGCCGCATCGGCCGTCAGAGCCAGACCTGGATGCGGACCGCGCAAGGGTGGCGCGTTGTCGCGGCTCATGTCAGCTTGCTGGGTTAGACAGGCTAACGCCCTGACGCGCCGGGGTGGCGGCATTAAACCCTGAGGCGCAACGCAGCCTGTGGCCGGCCGGACCGGCTTCGTCGGCGTTCTCGCGCCAGACACGCACATGCCACACGGCCGCAGGCTTGCAACGCGCGCACCGCCATTGCACACATCGGGGGCGCCATGCAACCAAACGGTGCAAAGAAACGTGGTGTACCACATATATTCCCGCAGCCATCGGTCCGGACCCTCCGTTCAACGAAGTCGTGTCGGTTTTTCGACGCTTCCGGCGCGGGCACGCATCTTGCGAGAGTTGCTGTACGGACTAATGCTCAATATTCCGACTCAAGTCGATCTCAACCACCTGGAAGGCCATTCATGAATAAACGCACTTCGATCCGGCGCATGCTCGCACTCGGCATGGCGAGCTTGTGCCTGTCGCTGTCGAGCTCCGCCGCTATCGCGCAGGCGGCCCCTGTAAAAATCAAGTTCGCCCTGGACTGGCGCTTCGAGGGGCCCTCCGCGCTGTTCCTGCTGCCGTTGGCAAAAGGCTACTTCGCGCAGGAGGGTCTCGACGTCACGATCGACGCCGGAGCGGGATCCAGCAGCACCGTCAACCGCATCGCCTCGGGCGCCTACGACATGGGCTTTGCCGATCTCGGCGCAATGATCGAGTTCATCGCCAACAATCAGGCCGCCGCGACCGGCCGCATGCAGGCGGTCTATCTGGTGTATGAGCAAGCGCCGCTGGCGGTGTTCTCGCTGAAGAAGTCGAATATCAACAAGCCGTCGGACCTGGTCGGCAAGACGCTCGGCGCGCCGATCTTCGATCCGACGCGCAAGCTGTTTTCCCTGTTCACCAAGGCTAACAACATCGATGCCACCAAGCTGAACTGGAAGACCATGGAGCCGCCGCTGCGCGAAACCTTGCTCGTGCGCGGCGAAGTGGATGCCGTCACCGGGTTTTATTTCACCAGCCTCATGAACTTGAATGCGCGCGGTGTGAAGGATGAAGACCTTTCGATCATGCAGTTCGTCGATTACGGCGTAAAAATGTACGGCAATGCGAT
>JAQGLQ010000350.1 GCA_028292785.1 Noviherbaspirillum sp.
ACAGTGAATAGCTTACGATCGCTCGAACGAATGCCAAGGTAAGCTACGGCGTCGATCAGTTCTGTCCGTTAGTTAAAGCTTGCAAGGTAAGGCCAGCTACAACTATGCCGCCCGTCCACCTCGCTTCGTAGTCCTAGTTATCGAGGTAGGCTCCGCATCCGCAGCGGTGGAAGTCGACTGCGCATTCATGCGGCGCAGTGCTTCGCGCTGGTTTAACACATGCGTTCGCATCACGTGTTCGGCTGCATCCGCGTCGCGCGCCTCCAGGGCAACGAGAAGGTCACGGTGTTCGCCAACTGACTGGTGCAGACGCTCAGGCAGCCAGATCGTGACATAACGATGCAGCATCAGGACGCGTCTGAGATTGGCAACGATGTCGTTGAGCCAACTATTCGCGGCGACGGTTTGCAGAATTTCGTGCACCTCGCGGTTGACCGGGCGATAGGCGTCATAGTCACCCGCAGTTGCGGCCGATTCCATGCGGTCCTGCAACTGACGCAGGCGCTTCAGATCCTTCTCGCTCAGCGCTTGGGCCGCTACCCGCGCGGTCTGGCCTTCAAGTGCCGCGACAGTATTGTAGATATCGTCAAGATCGTGGGAGCTTAGCTCGGCCACGAAACAGCCGCGGCGCGGAATCATGGTGATCAGCCCCTCCGACTGGAGTACTTTCAGTGCCTCGCGCAGGGGGGTGCGGCTGATGCCGAATTCCTCGGCAAGAGCAATCTCGTCAATATGGTCGCCAGGCTTCAGGATCCGATCGACGATGCGGCTCCGCAGACGCTCACGGACTTCCTCATGGAGTGACAAGGAAACGATTTTGTCGGTGGCGAGCTTCATTTAATTCCAATATCTCGAAATTCATAATTATAAATCATGGACTACCCTTGTCATGGGGGTTCTTGTAATTCATAATTATGAATGATGTATCCATGGCGAGGTCAGCTGCAATGCCGTGAGACGTGGGTCTGGTTCATTAGCTACAAGGCCATCATCGGCTCACTTACAGTGGCGTTGCCTCTTCGGGTGTCGGTCGCTATTGATGTAATTGCGGCCCGGATATCCCGTGTTTACCTCATTGGACATTCAGCAAAACAACATAAAACTACCTTATGACCACATCACAGGAAATCGCGCTGTCGATCCGCACAGGCCAATTTTTGACTAACTACCATGATCAGGGTGAGGGTACGCCGGTACTGCTGATCCATGGTTCGGGTCCGGGGGTAAGCGCTTGGGCCAACTGGCGACGCACGCTGCCGGAGTTGTCAAAGTCATGCCGCGTCATCGCCCCCGATATGGTCGGCTTCGGCTTTACCGAGCGGCCGGACGGCGTGGTCTATCGTCTGGAAACATGGGTGCAGCAGTTGCTTGACTTGCTGGACTCGCTGGGACTTGAGCGCGTTCACCTGGTCGGCAATTCGTTTGGCGGTGCGGTCTCGCTGGCCTTTACTCTTGCTTATCCGCAACGCGTCGACAAGCTGGCGTTGATGGGCAGCGTCGGCCTGTCTTTCCCGATTACTGACGGGCTGGACAAGGTCTGGGGTTATGAGCCGGATCGCGAAGCGATGCGTGAACTGATCAACCTGTTCGCCTTCGATAAGTCAATCGCGACCCCTGAGCTGGTCGAAATGCGCTACCAGGCCAGCGCTCCGGACGTCATCAGCCGCAGTTATTCCAGCATGTTCCCCGCGCCTCGCCAGCGCTGGCTCGAGGCCCTGGCTCAGCCAGAAGACCGCCTGCGTGCGCTCACTCACAAGACCTTGTTGATTCACGGACGCGACGACCAGATCATTCCGCTGGCCTCGTCGCAGCGCTTGGCGCTGTTGCTGCCGAACTCGCAACTACATGTATTCGGAAACTGCGGTCACTGGGTGCAAATTGAGAAAACCCGTGATTTCAACCACTTGCTGGACGACTTTTTGATTCAGGACTTCTATGGATAAGAATCTGTTGCTGGGCCGCTGGAACATCATCTCCTGGGAGCAACGCTACGACGATGGACGGGTTACCCATCCGCTCGGTACGGCGCTCGAAGGATTTATTCAGTACGACGCCAACGGGCAAATGATCTGCATGATAGGGCGCACCGATCGGCCAAATTTTTCGACCGGTGGACAATGGAATGCCTCCGACGAGGAAAAAGCGGCCGCGTATTCCAGCTACCTTGCGTATGCCGGTAGGTACTCCGTCAATGGAGAGTCGGTCACACATCACGTCGACCTCAGTCTGTTCCCGAACTGGAAAAACGGGGATCAGAAACGCCGCGTCGAGTTGATACCCGGTGCCGCCGGTGACAAGCTCAATATCGTGGCGCGGCTTGAAGAAGGCACCGCGGAGGCGCGTAGCGCGGTGTTGGCGTGGAAGCGCCTAATCTAGCGCTCCCGGGCCAAGAACCCGATGCTCACGCTCGACCTTTAAATAAAGTGAAACAAGCCATGATCAATTCCCTTTCCTACCTTGGCATCCGTTCGACGAACGTCGGACAATGGCCCGCTTTCGCCGGCGACTTTCTCGGGATGCAAGTGCTGCCGGCCAGCGATGGCCTGCCGCTACGCCTTCGCATGGACCAGAAGTGCCACCGCTACCTCATCGAAGAGGCGGCTCCGGACGAAAAATCGGGACTGGCCTACGCCGGCTTCGCGGTGTCGGACGGCCAGGCGCTCACGCTGATGCGAGAGCGCCTCGCCGCGGCCGGCTTGGCCGTCACGGAAGGCACCTCGGCTGAAGCAGACGCGCGCGCTATCGATGGGTTTATCTGGCTCATCGATCCGGACGGCAACCGCGTCGAGATCGGCCACGGCCTGCGCGATGCCCCGGAGCCCTTCGTGCCCGGCAAGCCGATCGGCGGTTTTCGCACCGGCGAGCTCGGCCTCGGCCATATCGTGCTGTATACGCCGCGCTTCGATGACATGGCGCGCTTCTACGAGGAGGTACTTGGCTGTCGCTTGAGCGATTTCCACGAGCACCCGTTCCCCGCGCGCTTCCTCCATGTCAACCCGCGCCACCACTCGGTCGCGCTGATCGGCACCAATGGGCCGGCCAAGATCCATCATGTGATGTGCGAATACCTGCACTTCGACGACGTCGGACGCGCGTATGACGTCGCGCTCGATGAACCCGAGCGCATCGCCGTGACGCTCGGGCGCCATTTGAACGACCACGTGACCTCGTTCTACGCCTACACGCCCGACGATTTTTTCATTGAGATAGGCTGGGCCGGGCGCCTGATCGACGATGCAACCTGGGTGCCCGAGGAACTCACGAGCCCGAGCCTGTGGGGCCACGTGCGCAACTGGCTGCCACCCGGACCGCGTGCCGACGCCAAGGTGCGCGTTCGCGCGCTCGCCGCGCGCGGTGTTCGCGCACCGATAGCGGCGGTGCGGGGCGACGGATTTGCGATTCCAACAGAAAGCACCAAGGGAGAAAGCGATGAATAGCTATTGGGTCGAGTTGCTGGGCGCGAAGACCTATCAACTGCGCGGCCGCTACGCCACACGCATCATCGAGGCCGGCGAAGGGGAGCCGCTGCTGCTCCTGCACGGCACGGGCGGCCATGCCGAGAATTACATATACAACATCATGCCGCTCGCACGGCGGTTCCATGTTTATGCGATGGATTTTCTGTGGCACGGCGCATCCCAGACCGACGGGTTCGAGCCGGAGATCATTCCAAAGCTGGCAGACCAGGTGATCGACGTGCTCGATACGCTCAACATCGAGAAGACCCACCTCGAGGGCCAATCGCTTGGCGGCTGGGTAGCGATGCATTTGGCGCTGCGTCACCCCGGCCGTCTGCAAAAGCTGGTACTGACCACCACGCAGGGCTACCGGCCAGACCCCGGCTCGATCCCCGGTTTTGTCGAACCCGATCCAAAGAAGTCGCAGACGCAGTCCATGGAGATCCTGCGCGATCCTACATTTGAAGGGGTGCGGACTCGCTTGGCCCGCGTACTTGCCAATCCTGAATGCCTGCCGGAAGAGGCAATTGCTGTGCGCCACAAGTTCTACAACGACCCGGCGGTCAACCGGGCGCAGCAGCAACTCGTCTCCCAGTACCCCGACGGCGAAGCGCTCGCTCGCTTCATCGTCACCGACGCAATGGCCGCGCAAATCAAGGCGCCAACACTGGTTTACTGGGGCGACAAGAACGTTACCCCACCTTCTCTCGGCCGCAGGCTGGCGACCGTGATTCCAAACGCGCGGTTTGTCAGCGCGCCGAACACAGGCCATTGGGCCCAGTTCGAAAGCCACGATCTGCACAACCGCGAGGTGATGGAGTTCTTATCCGGCGCCGCTGAGGATGTGTCGCGGCAAAGCGCCACGGCCGCTGTGGCGGACTGAGCAAATCAAGCTTTAGGAACGTATCTTTTTTCATCCCTGATAAGTCAACAAGAATAGGAGACTTAATGATGCAGAGTACAAAGGCGGATGTGCGGCGTGAATGGCCGGCGGAGGGGGTAACCCGGATCCCATATTGGGTATTTTCCGACGCGGAAGTCCTCGCGCAGGAATTCAAAAACATTCACCGCGGGCGTACCTGGAATTTCCTTTGCCTCGAGGCCGAAGTACCAAACCCCGGCGATTTTAAGACTACCTTCGTCGGCGATATGCCGGTCATTGTCACGCGCGGGCCGGATGGCGTGCTCAACTGTTTCGAGAATCGCTGCGCGCATCGCGGCGCGCTGCTCACGCTGCAAAATTGCGGACACGCCAAGGACTTCACGTGCGTCTATCACGCCTGGCGCTACGATTTGACTGGCACACTGAAAAGTGTCGCATTCAGCCGCGGTGTCAACGGCAAGGGCGGAATGCCCTCCAGCTTTGATATCGCGGAACATGGACCGCGCAAGTTACGGGTGGCAACGCTGAACGGACTGATCTTCGGGACACTTTCGGATCAAACGCCGCCGCTCGAGGAGTACCTCGGTGCCGAAGTCGTGCAGCGCCTCAAGCGCGTGCTGATCAAACCGATGGCTGTGCTCGGGCAGTACACGCAGGTGCTTCCAAACAACTGGAAGCTGTATTTCGAAAACGTCAAGGACCCCTACCACGCCAGCATTCTGCACACGTTTTTTGCGACGTTCAAGATCACACGCTTATCGCAGGGTGGCGGCGTCATCGTGAGTGAATCCGGCGGCAACCATGTCAGCATCAGCGAGCCGCCCAAGACCAACAAGGACGAAGCCTACGACAAGGCCGGGCTGCGCTCCAACAAGGAAGACAAGTTCCGTCTGGCCGACCCAAGCATTCTTGATGTGGTCGATGAGTGGGGCGACCAATGCAACGTCCAAATTTTGTCGGTGTTTCCCGGCTTCGTGCTGGCGACGACGCAAAACAGCATGGTGGTCCGCCAGATCCTGCCTAAGGGCGTCGAGGAAACCCATCTTGTCTGGACATTCTTTGGCTTCGACGATGACACCGAGGAAATGAAAACGATGCGCATGCGTCATGCCAACCTGGTAGGGCCTGCCGGTTACGTTTCCATGGAAGATGGTGCGGTGGGCGGCTTCGTCCAACGCGGCATCGCCGCAGCCGAGGACGAGTGTTCAGTGATGGAAATGGGAGGACACGACACCGAGTCACAAGACACCCGGGTCACCGAAGCATCGATCCGCGGATTCTGGAAAGCATATCGCGCACATATGGGGATGTGAGATGAACGAACAGGAACAGATCACACTTGCAGTAAAAATCCAGCTGTTGCAGGCGCGATATGCAAGCAGTATCGATAACGGCCGGTTGGAGGAATGGCCAGGTTACTTCACCGAGAAGTGCATTTATAAAGTTACGTCTGAAGAGAACGTTGCACTCGGCAGGCCGCTAGGAATGATCTACGCCGACACGCGCGGGATGCTGAAGGACCGTGTCCTCTCATTGCGTGAAGCAAACATCTACGAGCAGCACCGCTACCAACATCTGATCGGAATGCCGCTGGTGCTGTCCCGCGACGATACTGGCCTGCTCGAAGTAGAGACGGGATTTCTGGTGGCGCGCGTCATGCGCGACGGGCAGACGCTGCTGTTCGCAAACGGCCGCTATCTCGACAAGGTCGAGGTAGCGGCGGACGGTAGCTTGCTGTTCCGCGAAAAAATCGTCATCTGTAACAGCTCGAACGTACACACGCTGCTCGCCTTGCCGCTTTGATCCATAGCGGACACTCAAAAACCATTACCGCGGTATCGCGGGAGGAGACAAAAATGAAACGCTTGCATATTTTCCTAAGCACGCTGCTATTCGCATGGGCTGGCACGGCGTTGGCGCAGTCTTGGCCGACGAAGCCGATTTCAGTCGTCGTGCCCTATGCGGCCGGAGGCTATTACGACCTGATTGCGCGCGTCGTCGCGCAGAGGCTTGCCGAGGCGTTGGGACAGCCAGTGGTTGTCAATAACAAGGCCGGGGCGAATGGCATCCTCGGCACCGAGTTCACCGCGAAAGCGGCGCCGGATGGCTATACGATCATGGTCGGCGGCATCGGTCCACATGCGGTAAATCCGAGCTTGTATCCCAAGCTTCAGTACGATGGGGTGCGGGACTTTGCGCCGATTATTCCGGTGTCGATTCAACCTAGTATTCTGGTCGTGCATCCGTCGCTGGGAGTGACCTCGGTGCGGGAATTGATCGCGCTTGCCAAGTCCAAACCGGGTCAGATCAATTACGCATCGGCGGGCGCTGGAAGTTCACCGCATCTTGCAACCGAGATGCTCAATACAGCGATGGGAATCAAGATGAACCATATTCCGTACAAGGGCACCGGGCCGGCCACAGTGGCGGCTCTTGCTGGTGAGACCACGGTATATCTGGGCGCCGGGAGCGAGACGATTCAACATATTCGGGCAGGCAAATTGCGGGCGTTAGCGGTCGCCGGGGCCAATCGGCTTGCCGCTTTGCCGGACGTGCCAACGATGATTGAAGCCGGCGTTCCAGGTTTCGAGGCAGCTAGCTGGTTTGGCTTTTTCGCGCCCGCCGGAACTCCGCCGGCCATTATCGCCAGGCTAAACACGGAAATTGGCAAGATTCTAAACATGCCCGCCCCGCATGACGCAATTGCCGCGGGCGGCACTGCGCAAGTTACCGGCGGCACTCCGCAGGTTCTCGGTGATCTCGTCAAAACCGAGACGGTCAAATGGGCGAAAGTCATCAAGGATGCGGACGTAAAGAGCGAGTGACCGGTCGGTGCAATGTATTTCCACGGAACGAGGAAGGAGTCAAATGGCTGGGATTATTGACCAAATCAATGTGCGGGACCGCGTCGTATTTATCACCGGGGCGGGACAGGGTATCGGACGCACCTATGCGCGCGAATTTGCGCGTGCCGGCGCCATTCCCGTCATCGCCGAAATCAACCGGGAAAGCGGCGAGCGGGTGGCGGCCGAGATCCGCGCCGAACAAGGCCGGTGTCTGGCTGTTGCCACCGATGTGGCCTCCAGCGAGTCCGTGGACGCTGCCGTAGCGGCGACGCTCGCCGAGTTCGGGCGCATCGACGTGCTCATCAATAACGCGGCGGTTTTCGCCCCCCTGGTCCGTGGCAATTTTGACGACATCGATCCGCAGGTATGGGACCGGGTGATGCGCGTGAATGTCACTGGAGCGTGGTTATGCGCGCGTGCTGTCGTGCCGTCGATGCGAAAAGCCGGTTGGGGCCGGATCATCAATGTGTCGTCGGCCACCGTACCGCTCGGTATGCCGATGTACGCGCATTATGTGACCTCGAAATCGGCACTGATCGGCTTGACCCGCTCGCTGGCGCGAGAGCTTGGGCCACAAGGCATCACGGTGAACTGCGTGATGCCCGGACTTACCGAGACCGATGTCGAGATCCCGGGGCGCACTGACGCAACCCGCCATCGCGTGATCGACATGCAATGCATCAAGCGTGTCGGAACGTCGGAAGATATCGTCGGCATGATGCTGTTTCTGTCGTCGCCCGCGAGTGGATTCATGGCTGGACAAACAGTGCTGATCGACGGTGGTTCGGCGCATCTGTAAACCGATCATGACGTTTCAGAAAACGTACGGACGGGGCGCAAGGCGATCACAGCGCCCGGTTCGGCGATGACCGGAAGTGCGTGCGGGGTTTTCCGCATAAACAGGGACAAGCAATGAAACAAGACAGAAAAATACCGGTCGCCATCATCGGCTCGGGCAATATCGGCACCGACCTCATGATCAAGCTGTTGCGCCATGGCCAGGCGCTCTCGATGAGCGTCATGGTCGGCATCGATCCGGCCTCCGACGGGCTGGCGCGAGCCAAGCGCATGGGCGTGGCGACTACCGCGGGCGGCGTCGACGGGCTGGTGGCCATGCCCGAATTCAAGGACATCGGCATCGTATTCGATGCCACCAGCGCCGCCGCCCACATCAAGAACGATGCGCTGCTGCGCCGGCACAATCCTTCCATCCGCGTCATCGATCTGACGCCGGCGGCCATCGGTCCTTACTGCGTGCCGGTGGTCAATCTCGATGCGCACCTGGACGCGCCGAACCTGAACATGGTCACCTGCGGCGGCCAGGCGACCATTCCCATCGTCGCCGCGGTGTCGCGCGTCGCCGCCGTGCACTACGGCGAGATCGTGGCATCGATTGCCAGCAAATCCGCCGGGCCGGGCACGCGCGCCAATATCGATGAATTCACCGAAACCACCTCCAGGGCGATCGAATCCGTGGGCGGCGCGAGAAAAGGCAAAGCCGTCATCGTCCTGAATCCGGCCGAGCCGCCGCTGATCATGCGCGACACCGTCTACTGCCTGGCCGATCCCGGGCCCGATGTCGCCGTCACCGAGGCGCGCATCGCCGACTCGATCGCCCGCACCGTCGCCGCGGTGCAGGCCTATGTGCCGGGCTACCGGCTCAAGCAGGATGTGCAATTCGATCTGTTCGAGGCGTCGCGGCCTTTGAATATTCCGGGTGTGGGCAGGATGGCCGGATTGAAAGTGAGCGTGTTCCTGGAAGTCGAAGGCGCGGCCCACTATCTGCCGGCCTATGCGGGCAATCTCGACATCATGACCAGCGCGGCGCTGGCCACCGGCGAGCGGATCGCCGCCCGCCGGCTGGCGACGGAACGCGTCTGAAGGAAAAGACATCATGACAACAAAGAAACTGTATATCTCCGATGTGACGCTGCGCGACGGCAGCCATGCGATCCGCCACCAGTACAGCGTGGCGCAGGTACGGCAGATCGCGCAGGCGCTCGATGAGGCGAAGGTCGATTCGATCGAGGTCGCGCACGGCGACGGCCTGGCCGGATCGAGCTTCAACTACGGATTCGGCGCGCACACCGATCTGGAATGGATAGCAGCGGTGGCCGATACGGTCAAGCATGCGCGGGTCGCGACCCTGCTGCTGCCGGGCATCGGCACCGTGCACGACTTGCGCAGCGCCTACGACGCCGGCGCGCGCGTGGTGCGCGTGGCGACGCACTGCACCGAGGCGGACGTGAGCCGCCAGCATATCGAGAAGGCGCGCGAGCTTGGCATGGACACGGTCGGCTTCCTGATGATGAGCCACATGACCAGCCCGCGGGAGCTGGCGCAGCAGGCCAAGCTGATGGAGAGCTATGGCGCGACCTGCATCTATGTCACCGACAGCGGTGGCGCGATGGACATGGACGGTTATCGCGCACGCTGCGAAGCTTACGACCGGGTACTCAAGCCCGAGACGCAGCGCGGCATCCACGCTCATCACAATCTGTCACTGGGCGTTGCAAACTCGATCGTCGGC
>JAQGLQ010000407.1 GCA_028292785.1 Noviherbaspirillum sp.
GCTGCGTGATTTTATCGTCGGTCAGTTCAAGACCAATCGCATGGCGGACAAAGCGGGCGATTGAATGCGTCGCCGGCTCGATCACATGTCGGGATTCGGTTTGGCCGGTATTGTCATCGCATGACTCACCCTGCCAGTTCAGCGAGATCCACCACCTCAAGCCCCGCCAGATCGCGCTCGGTATTGCCGACGAACGCCGCCCTGCTGCACGGCTTATCGAGCAGCCACTCGGCCGCCGCCGCCTTCACATCGTCCGCCGTGCAGTTCAGAACGCCCTGCCGATAACGCAGCCGCATCTCCTCTGTAATGCCCTGTTCGCGCATTTCCCATGCGCGCATCACTTCCGCGAACGGCGCATGCGGCTTGTCGAGATCCTGGATCACGCAGATGACCGCTTCTTCGATCTCTTCCTGCGTCAATTCGGCGCTCATGATCCACGATATCGCTTTCTCGAAATCCGCATAAGTCGCGGCAAGACGCGGATCACGGTAGGACATCATGACGAAGGTGCCGGCGTTCGGCGAGTAGCCGGCTTGCCCTCCATAGGCGCCGCCCTCTTCGCGCAACGCTTGGTGCAGCACTAGGTTGGTGACCAGTTCGGCGAGCACCGAGAGCGCGGGCGCATGAGGATGCGCCAGGCCCGGCGCCTGCCACGCCGCGAAACAGTGATTGACCTGCGCTTCCGCATAGAGGGCAATGCGGGCCGGCGCGGCTTGCCTTGGCTGCGGCGGCGAAGAGACGGGCGCGCGCGCGGGAGCCGGCGGCAGCGAGAGCAGGCTGGCCAGTCGCTTGCCGTCTTCCTCGACACCGGCGGCGATCACGGTGGCGGGCGCTGCAACGATGCGTCGATGCAGATCCGTCAGTTTGTCGCAGATCTCCTTCAAGCCCGATTCCGACTGCGACTTCTCGTGCAGCTCGCGATAGAACGCCAGCGATGCGGTACCGTGGGTGCGATCCTCGAAATCGCGCAGCACCGAAAACGGCGCCGACGCGGAGTATCTCGCGTAGGTGTCGCCTTCGTCGGCCAGCGCGTTGCGGGTGTCCTGCACGCTGCTGTCGATAAGGAACGCAAGGCGTTCATGCTCGTCGAAACGCGCCCCGCGAATGGAATCGGACAACACTTCCGCGATCGCCTGATGCTCCTCGCGCAGGCCCTTGGCGAAATAATCGACGCGGATGCGCAGCGACTTGCCGGCATCCTGCAACTGGTCCACACGCAGGTTCACGTCGAAGAAAGGCACGCGGGCATGCCGCCACGCATCCGCTTCCTCGTAAGTCCTGTCGGCCACCCCGAGTTCCGGCGCGACCTCCGCGTACAGCTGCAGCCATGGCCATTCCTGCGCATCGATGCCCGAGACATCGAACAATACCCTGGCATAGGAGATGCCGTTGGAGGGGATCGATACCGCGACGAGATCGGCGCCATTCGGACCTTTGGCTACCGCCGGCAGGGGCAGCAGCGGACGCGGCAACGGCTCGACATCCTGCGGCCGGATGCGCGGCAGGATGTCGTTGTCGACCTGTCGGCGCTGATGCACCAGCAAGGCCGCCGATTCGGCGCGCAGGCGATCTTTTTCCGCTTCGGACATGGTTTGCTGCAAGGCGGCCAGGCGCTCCTCCTCGATCTGCGTGCGCTTCTGGAAGTAGGCGGCGTCGGGGACCACGGTTGCCTCCAGCCGCGTCGGCGAATCCAGCAGCGCCTGGACCAGTCCCTTGAAGAACGACGGGTCGCCGATCTTGTGCTGCAGCTGTTCGAGAACCTCGTCCTGGTCGAACGCATTCATGATGTCGCCGCCGTACATTTCGTGCGGCATGGCGTTCAGCAGGCGCTTCAGGAGATAGGGCGTCCTGCCTGAGCTGATTTCCCGCTGGCCGAACCGGATGTCGCGCAGCGTCGCCTGCAAGACCGATTGCGGCACGCCTTCGCGGGCGGTTTGCTCGAGCGCCGACCAGATCCGCTTGCGCGCATCGGCGACCTGCTCGCCGGTCAACCCTTCCATGCCGAGATGAAACACCAGTTGCCGTCCACCCGAGTCAAAGCCGTTGAGCGCGGAAGGACGGCCATACCCTGCAGACTCCATCGCGCGCGACAGGGGCGCCGCGGCATTGCTTAGCAGCCCGGCCTCCAGCAAGGCGGCGTGATAGTAGGCGATCGGATCCACGTGTTCGCCCAGCAGCCAGGAGAATTGAACGCCGTGCTCCTGTGTCGGAATATTGAGCGTCACGGATTTCGGCGCGTTCCACGCGGACGCGAGTTGCGGCAGCATGCGCGGCGCTCGGCCGGACAAGCGCGACAGCACCCGCTGCTCGATGACTGCCTGCACCTCGAGCGGATCGACGCTTCCCGCGGTCATGAACACCGCCTGTGACGGATGGTAATGCGTCGAATGAAATTCTTTCAGGGCAGCATGCGTCAACGAAGGGATCTCGAGCGGATCCCCACCCGACTCGACCTCGTAGGTCGTGCCCTGGAGAAGAACGGATGCGATGCCGCCATCGAGCGCCCGTACCGGATCGGCAAAAGCGCCCTTCATTTCATTGAAGACCACGCCGTGGTAAGCCAGCTTGTCGCCTTCCACCGCAAGCCGCCATCCTTCCTGCCGAAAGTCCAGGTAATCGAGGCGTGGAAAAAACGCCGCGTCCAGATACACGTCGAGCAGATTGAAGAAATCGGTCCTGTCGGTGCTTGCAAATGGATAGACGGTTTTGTCGGCATAAGTCATGGCGTTCATGAAATGCGCCGTCGACCTTCTCAGCATCGAGAAAAACGGATCGCGCACCGGATAGCGGTCGCTGCCGCACAGGGCAAGGTGCTCGAGGATATGTGCCCGTCCATCGCTGGTTTCCGGCACTGTCGGGAATCCGACCAGGAAAACCATTTCCGCGTCGGCGGTAGCGAAATGGATATGGCGCGCGCCGGATGCTTTGTGCTCGTATTCCTGTACTTCGGCCTGCATTGCGGGAATTTGTCGGATGCGCAGCTTGGTGAATGTCATAGAGTGGCGTATTTTAGGCTTGAGCTATTAAGTTTTACTGTTTGATAGTATCTCATACTATACAGGACTGCCGTGCCGAAATCAGG
>JAQGLQ010000437.1 GCA_028292785.1 Noviherbaspirillum sp.
ACCCATGGGCATCATCCGCGACCCTGCGAAGAACACGGTGGTCGAATTCGAGGTCGCAGCCGAAGTGCTGGGAGTGCCGCGTCCGAAATAGGATTGGTGGGCCCGCGCCCGCGTACCAGCCACGAGAAGCGAAGCTTCATGCGTTTTCTCCATCAAGGAGATTGTGATGAATGTGAGTGTTGTGCTGCTGATGTCACTGCTGTTCACAATATCCGCGCCGAACGGCATGGCGCAGGTC
Source organism: Noviherbaspirillum sp. (assembly GCA_028292785.1). The sequence continues at coordinate 239 of JAQGLQ010000437.1, forward strand.
CCGGACTGGCAGAAGTCCTGGAACGAGACCTTGGCCGCCGCGAAGAAAGAGGGCAAGGTGGTGGTGACGGGCCCGCCGGATGCGCAGGTGCGGCAGGCCCTGCCGGCTGCGTTCAAGGCGCGCTACGGCATTACGCTCGAATACCTCGGCGGCCGCAGCAGCGAAATGGCCGGCAGGATGCGTTCCGAGCGCAGCGCCGGCGTCTATTCGGTCGATGCGATGGTCGGTGGGCTCAACACCATGGCGACCATCCTCCATCGCGAACAACTGATCGATCCGATCAAGCCGGTGCTGATGCTGCCCGAGGTGCTGGATACATCCAAGTGGACCAATGGCAAGCTGTGGTTCATGGACCCCGAGCAGCAATACGTTCTGCGGGTGGCCAACCACGTCACGCCGCTCATGCATATCAATACCGGTGGAATAAAGCCGGAACAACTGCGCTCATCCCGCGACCTGCTCGATCCCAAGTGGCGCGGAAAGATTGCGATGATGGACCCGACCATACCCGGTTCGGGGACCAACACCGCGGCGTTGCTGCATGCGCAACTTGGACCGGATTTCGTCAAGCAGCTGTACATCGACCAGAAGCCCATGATTACGCGCGACACGCGGCAATTGACCGACGCGCTCATGCGTGGGACGTATCCGCTCGTATTCGGCGCCGAGGACGAACCGATAGAAAAAATGCGGCGGGAAGGAATGCCGTTACAGGCGGTCTACGAGTTCTCAGATGTGCGGCCTGGGGTCACCGCCGGATTCGGCCTGGTCGCGATGGTGAACAAAGCGCCGCACCCGAACGCCGCCAAGGTGTTCATCAACTGGCTCGCATCGAAAGAAGGACAGGAAGTCTATGCACGCGCGCTCGGCGTCGCGCCGGCCCGCAACGACATCGATGCGAAGAGCTACCTTCAGCCGGAGATGATCCCCCGGGCCGGCGTGGATTACTTCGACAGATTTGACTGGGAGTTCGTCATGACAACGACCGAGAAAGTCCGACAGTCGATGAAGGAAATGATGAAGCGGTGATCCGGAAATCCAAACCATCCGTCAATGCAGGCCTTTGGGGGTGGATGAAATGACGTCTCGGCTCACGAACAGAGTCAAAACCGGCCACAGACCGAAGGGAAGCGGCTGCAATAAAGTACGTTGGGGGTTCATTAGTGCGCAGTAACTTTGGGGGTGGCTCATTTGACAGCCTTTCTCCTCGCCATCTCGCTCTTTCGCTCGGCAATCTCCTTTTCTACGCCCAATTCAAACCGTATGCGCCGTTCGCGCTCCACGGGGCTCATGTCACGCACCTTCGTAAAACCGTCCCGACGAATTACGTGCCATTCAGCGTCGAATTCAGTTTCCGGTGTCTTGAAGAGTTCATATAGCGCAAGCCCCAGGAGCCCGCCGACAAGTAACCAAAAACAGCCTGTCACAAGCCCGACATAGCTTTCTATCCGCACCCCGGTCACCAGAGCTGAGAGACCGCTTTCACGGTCATGGAACACGGTAACCTCCGCATCCTCCGGATAGCTGCGTACGAGCATATAGGCGCGCTGCGGACCAAAGTTGCCAGTGGCTTCGATACGACTGGAAAGGTAAACGCGACCATCGACCGTATAGCGATAGTTCACGATCGGAATGTATACCGTCCCTCTGTGCTTTTCGGTGCGGACGAGCGAGGCTTCGATGGTTCCGGTCGTACGCTCCCAGTTTTTGCTGGCGTGTCCGTACCATAAGTTCGCTGCTTCCCGGAAGATAAGCTCGCCGGCAAAAAAGAAATTTGCCACGGTCGCAGCGGCCAGGATCGCGCCGCAGACGAACTTCAATAGACGTCCCCTGCGGAAGATCTTATGCATGGCCAGCCCTCGATGAAGAGATCCGCAGCCTGAGGGCTTCCCTCACTTCGGGGTGTGCTCGAGACCGATGCGGTCAAGATCTTCAATGCCCATGATCGGCGCATACATCAGATCTTTCGGGTCGTCGCTACGCTTCCAGCCGAGCCGCATTTCGCCAATTGCCCTCTTCGTCATTTTGTGCAGCCGGATTGCCGCCGCAGCATCGAGAATTGCGACTCCATCCGCGTACCCAAGAAGCCTGGCCAAAGACACGACTGAGGCATTTTGCATCGGGCTGTGGGAGGAGAATTGAAACCTGAAGTTCTGACTGCGCGAGTTGATGTCGCGCGTCGTGAGTATGACGTAATAGGTGCGCGGCGATGCTTCCGGCAACGCCTTGGCGCGCGGAAGCACTTTGGCGAAAAAGTCTTCCGGAGCGTACTGGTTCGTTCCGGGAAGAGGCGACATGTCGGTCGCCGGAATACGCAGGGAAGACTTGACCCATAAGCCCGTTTCCTTCGTCAGCGTTCGCGCGAGCGTGGCGGAGAGTTCCTCCGGAAAGCCCTCCGACGGGATGAGGTAAACCGCGATTTTGTCGACGGGACTCGCGTTCGGAAAAGGCTGTGCGCTAGCCAAACTCAGGCATAGGGAAAGAGCGGCGAAAAGAGCGCTTCGTTTATTCATAGGCGTTTCGAGTGATTAATTTTATAAATCGCCAAAGCGCTGGGTACCATTTATGAGTGCAGCACAAACTAGGGATT
>JAQGLQ010000507.1 GCA_028292785.1 Noviherbaspirillum sp.
GCATGGGAACCGAAGAACTACGACGGAAAATACGATGGGCCGATGACGATGCGCAAAGGCTTGACCAAGTCGAAGAACATGGTTTCGATCCGCATCCTGCACAAGATCGGAGCCAAGTACGGACAGGAATATGCGACGCGCTTCGGCTTCGATGCGGAAAAAAACCCGGCCTACCTGACGCTGGCGCTCGGTGCGGGCGCCGTTACCCCGCTGCAGATGGCTGGCGCGTACGCCGTGTTTGCCAATGGCGGTTTTAAGGTCAACCCGTACATCATTTCCAAAGTGACCGATTCGGAGGGGCGCATCCTGTCCCAAGTCAATCCCAGCAGGGCCGGCGCGGATGCCGCGCGCGTGATCGATGAGCGCAATGCGTTCATGATGGACAGCATGCTGAAAGACGTGGTCAAGTACGGCACCGCTACCAAAGCGCTGGTCCTGAAACGTCCGGACATTGCGGGCAAGACCGGAACCACCAATGATTCGATCGATGCATGGTTCGCGGGCTATACACCGAAACTGGTGGGTGTCGCATGGATCGGCTTCGATCAGCCGAAAAACCTGGGCAACAAGGAAACCGGCGGCGGTCTCGCCCTGCCGATCTGGATCAGTTACATGCAAAAGGCATTAAAGGATGCGCCTGTCGAAGAACGTCCGGTTCCGGAGGGCATGCTGCACGTGGCGAACGATTATTACTATGCCGAGAATCCGCCGGGCAGCGGCGTCAGGAGCCTCGGCGTGGGCGACACGCCGCAGGGAGAAGAACCTTCCACCAAGGATGAAGTGAAAAACGAGCTGTTCTGATACGGATACGCAGCTTATTCAGCAAAAGCCGAAGCGCTTGAAACGCTTCGGCTTTTTATTGGGCGTCGGTGAGATGCACTTCCAGCCCACCCTGCTCGCTTACCATTCTTGAAAGCGATGCGAACAGTTCGGACCCGTCACGCGTATTGATCCAGCGATCGTTTTCGCGCTTATAGTGAAAACCGCCCGACCTTGCCGCGATCCACATTTCCTGCAGCGGGGCCTGGCTATTGACGATGATCTTCGAACCGTTGTCGACGAATTCGATCTCCAGCACATTGCCGGAGCGGCTGCATTCCAGATCCAGTTCGGTACTGTCCGCGACCCGTTCAAGCGCAGCTTCTATCCCGGTCAGCGTCGCGTCTGCCGTGGTCAGGAATTCCGATTCAGTCATGCTACACTCCGATGAGTTTTGTTAAACCGTGATTCTAATCGTGAAGTCCATACTTGATTTGTCCTCGCGCTTTCGGACGATAGCGGTGCTCGCTGCGATGCTCGGAGCGCTAAGCGCCTGCGGACAAAAAGGCCCGCTTTACTTGCCCCGGAAGCCGGTACCCGCAACGCCCTCGCTGCCGGCGCAAGTTCCACCGGCCTCCGGGCAAAACACGAGCCCGGCTCACTAACCAGACTGATACATGTCGCATTTCTCTTATAAAAACGGCGTGCTGCATGCCGAAAAAACGGCGCTCACCGAAATCGCACGGCAATTCGGCTCGCCCACCTATATCTATTCGAAAGCGGCGCTGGTCGAAAATTTTTCCGCCTATGCCAATGCCTGCAAGGAAAACCGGCGTGACGAGAGCACCGCGCTGATTTGCTATTCGGTAAAATCGAATTCCAATCTGGCCGTCCTGAACGTTTTGTCGCGTCTTGGTTCCGGTTTCGACATCGTGTCGGGCGGCGAATTGTTGAGGGTGATCGCGGCGGGCGGCAATCCGCGCAAGGTAATTTTCTCGGGCGTCGGCAAAACCCATGAAGAGATGCGTCTGGCGTTGTCGCACAACATCCTGTGCTTCAACGTCGAGTCGATCGGGGAACTGCACCGATTGAACGAAGTCGCCGGACAAATGAACAAGCCCGCGCCCGCATCCTTGCGCGTAAACCCGAACGTCGACGCCAAGACTCATCCGTACATCTCGACGGGCCTCAAGGAAAACAAGTTCGGCATCGCTTATGAAGAGGCATTGGATACCTATCGTCTGGCCGCCTCCTTGCCCAACGTGAAAGTGGTCGGCATCGATTGCCACATCGGTTCGCAGCTGCTCGACGATGCACCGCTGCTCGAAGCGCTCGACAAGGTCATCGAACTGATCGATCAGCTCGCCTCCGAAGGCATCCACCTGCATCACCTCGACATCGGCGGCGGTATCGGCATTACGTACGACGATGAGCAGCCAGTCGCGGTCGGCGCCTATCTGTCGCGGCTGTTCGCAAAGGTCGATCAGTGGCGCAAGCAGAAATACGATGGCGCGCCAATCCAGGTAATGTTCGAACCAGGCCGCTCGATCGCGGGCAACGCGGGAATACTGCTGACGGAAGTGCAATATCTCAAGCACGGAGCCGACAAGAATTTCGCGATCGTGGATGCCGCGATGAACGATCTCGTGCGTCCGGCGATGTATGAAGCCTGGCATGGCGTCAAGCCGGTCATCCAGGGCAGCGGCACCGAAAAGGTATACGACATCGTCGGTCCCGTATGCGAATCCGGCGACTGGCTCGCGCGTGCACGTTCGCTGGCGCTGCAACAGGGCGATCTGCTGGCGATCATGTCGGCCGGCGCTTACGGAATGACGATGGCATCCAACTACAACACGCGCGGCCGCGCGGCGGAAATCATGGTCGATGGAAGCCGTGTGCACCTGATCCGCAAGCGTGAAGTGGCTAGCGACCTGTTCGCGCACGAATCCATTCGGGCCTGAGTTTGCCTGATCAGCCTGCCTTCGCGGAAAGCTGCTGCTTGCGGAGGCGTGGCTGTATCACGTTCCAGTAGACCCGCGACAGCAGCAGTATCGCGACGATCAAGCCGAAAAGGATGGGCTGCGCGAAATCGTTCTTCCCCGCTTTCATCCACCAGAAGTGCAGAATCCCCAGCGGCGCGATGATATAGATCGCCCTGTGCAGCCATTGCCAGCGCCGCGCGCCCAGCCGTTTGACCATGCCGTTGGTACTGGTGACCGCAAGCGGGATCAACAGCACGAAGGCAGCGAAACCTACGGTGATGAACGGTCGCTTGATCACGTCCTTCCACATTTCCTCCAGATCGAAGAAGTGGTCGAACCAAAGGAAGGTGGTGAAGTGCAGCACCACATAAAAGAAGGCGAACAGTCCCAGCATGCGCCTCAGCCTGATCAGCCAGTTCCATTTCGTGATCCGCCGCAGTGGCGTGACCGCGAGCGTGAGGCATAAAAAATACAGCGTCCAGTCGCCGGTATTGCGTGTAATGAATTCGATGGGGTTGGCGCCGAGCCGGTCGGTGAAAGCGAAGAGTACCAGCCGCGCGAACGGCACCAATGCCGCGACGAACAGCAGCGCTTTCAGCGCCGTCAATTGCCTGGGAGTCGGTTGATAGGCCATGTTGTCGTGCGCGCCGAAGCGCGTCCCGCCTTATTGAAGGTCTAGTAGAACTTCTTCAGATCCATCCCGGTGTACAGGGATGCCACGTCGCTATAACCGTTGTACATCAAGGTCTTGCGCTTCTTGGTAAAGAAGCTGTCCTCGCCGATCCTGCGTTCGCTCGCCTGCGACCAGCGCGGATGGTCGACATCGGGATTGACGTTGGAATAAAAACCGTATTCCGATGGAGCGGACACATTCCATGCGGTCTTGGGTTGATCCCTCGTAAAACGAATCTTCACGATCGATTTCGCCGATTTGAATCCATACTTCCATGGCACGACGATGCGGACCGGCGCGCCGTTCTGGTTCGGCAAAACTTGCCCATACATGCCCAGCGTCAGCAGCGTCAGCGGGTGATTCGCCTCATCCAGCCGCAAGCCTTCAACATAGGGCCATTCCAATACCGGGCTGTTCAGCCCCCGCATCTGCTTCTTGTCGGCGAGTGAAATGAATTCCACGTACTTCGCATTGCCGGTAGGTTCGACCCGTTTGATCAGTTCAGCAAAGGAGTAACCGACCCAGGGAATCACCATCGACCATCCTTCGACACAGCGCAGACGGTAGACGCGTTCTTCAAGAGGCGCGAGCTTCAGCAGGCCATCGATATCCACGGTCATCGGCTTCTTGATTTCACCTTCGATGGTGACCGTCCATGGCCGTGTCCTGAGGCTTCCGGCATAACGGGCCGGATCGTCCTTATCGGTGCCAAACTCGTAAAAATTGTTATAGGTGGTTGCGTCCTTGTAGGCGGTCGGCTTGTCCATGACCACATACTTGCCGTTCGGCTCCGCCGCCAGCTTCTGCGCACCCTGGTTTTGCGCAAATGCCTCGCGCGCCAGCATCTCCGCCAGTACGCCGCCAGCTATCGACCCGACTGCAAGCTGTCTGATGAAGGTGCGGCGTGACTCGAATACCTCGCGCGGTGTGATTTCCGATGCAAAAGGGATATCGATTCCGTTCGGATTGCGTTTGATTAACATGGCGTCTCCAGATTCCGGTCGGGGCCTGTTTTTGTCGCCCAGGGTAGTGGCAACCTTACACTAGATTGCTGATTTATTTTTTGGCACGCGACGGAGAACCGAGAGAGGCTTTAGTAAAAGCACAAAAAAACCGGGGCTGGAAATCATTCCAGCCCCGGCCCAAAACCTGTCCCCGAATTCTTAAAGCTCGCCGTAAGAGTGCAGGCCGGAGAGGAACATGTTGACGCCGAGG
>JAQGLQ010000514.1 GCA_028292785.1 Noviherbaspirillum sp.
CGGTGCGCACGATGAAGGGCGAACGCTGCGGAATGATCGAGGTGGCGGCGGCCATGACGATCATCGGCACCTTGGCCTGGGTTGCGATCGGGGCCGCGGCGAATGCCAGCGGCGTCAGGCCGAAGCCTGCGAGCACCTGCACGCGGTCGCGCGAAATCAGTTCCTGGGCGAGGCGCTTGGTGGTTTCCGGCTGCACGCCGCCGTCGTCCTTGAGCAGGATTTCAACCTTGCGGCCGGCCACGCTGTCGCCATACTTTTGCTGATACAGCTTCACCGCCGCTTCGATCTGGCGGCCGGTGGAGGCGAACGGGCCCGACATCGGAACGATCAGACCGACCTTGACCGGATCGGCGGCGAAGGCCGTCAGCGGGACGAGGCCGGTCGTCAATGCCGCCGCGCCGCCGAGGATGAGGCTGCGGCGCTGCGAATTCACTTGGTGTGTCATAGGTGTCTCTCTTTTGGTTTTATGGCCGGTCTCGGCCGGTTGGACAATCGGTGCGCGCTTCGGCTGCCGCACAGTTCAAATTCCGTGCAATGACGTTTCATATGCGCGCGCGGCCGCAACAGCGGCGCGCCCACGAGTTCGCGCAAGGCATCGGCGTTGCGCAATGCGAGTTCCAGATTCTTGCGCGCGATGCGCGCATGCTCCTTGACCAGCGCCTCCACCCGCGCGCCGGCGCGCGATTCGATCGCATCGACAATATCGCGGTGCTGGGTCTGGGCCATTTTCAGGATTTCGATGGAGCCCGGGATCTTCGCCTGCACCAGCACGAAGGCATTGGGTGACGCGAATGGCAGCGATACCACGCGCGCCAGCGAGCGCTTGACGATATCGCTGCCGGCCGCATCCATCATCAGTGCATGAAAGCGCGCATTGGCGGCGGCGTACTGGTTCAGGTTTTCGACGTCGAAACTGCCGCGGGCGAGGATATCGTCGATGCGCGTCAGACAATCCTTCATTTCGTCGAGCACCAGCCGCGAGACGCCGCGCTCGGCGGCCATGCGCGCAGCCAGCGCTTCAATCGTGCCGCGCACTTCGATGGCGTCGTAGATGTCGCTCTCGGAGAAGCCGCGCACCATGTAGCCGGTGGGCTGGGACAGTTCCAGCAGACCCTCTTCCCGCAAGCGCTGCAACGCCGCGCGGATCGGCGTGCGCGATACGCCCAGACGCTCCGCGAGATCGACTTCGGACAGGCGCTCGCCGGCCTGGAAAGTACCGCGCAACACGAGATCCCGGATGCCGAGAATCGCACGGTCGGTTTGGGAAGAATCGCGTGAAATCGGAATCGGCGTGGACATGGCGGTAAGTGAGTCTCCAAAAATACAAGATCGACCGCTTATGTGGCGACGGCTCAATGCATACACTCGGTATACAAAAAACTAGATTAACCGAATTTTTGCTGAAATAATAGGGAATCTATAACGCTTTGTATACAAATTTGCTGCCCGCATTTCTTGCAGGCATATGTTCCGGGAAGATCGCGATTGGCCGGCATGAACGCAGGACCTCATGTCCGGGCGTATAGTCATGTATTTGACCGGCGGGAGGATGCAATGCAGGAAGTGAATGCACAGATGGTATTAAAGCTGCACCAGATGTCAGGCGAGCCGGTCGCGAACTGTCACTATCTGCTGGCACAGACCAAAGGCGATTACGAACTTGCGCTCAAGATCCTCGAACGGATTTTGCAGCAGCGCAAAAATGGAACCAAAGAAAACGAAGAACTGCCGGCGCCGCAGGGTGATGTCCACCCTTCCCTGCCGCGGGAACCGGAGGCCCGGCTCGACGTTCTGGAAAGCAGGATGGCGCAGCTGGAAGCGCGCTTCATGCAGCTTGCCGACAATCTGGATAGCGTGAACCAACGGCTAGGCGCGCTGCTCGACAAGGTTGCGGGGGCCGAGGGCGAGTCCTGATTCTGCTGCAGTGCGACGATTGATCGCCTATGCTGAAAAAGCCGGGAGCAGCGCGTCGGCTCGCGGAAGCATTTCAGCATCAATCACACAGATGGAGGTTAATCATGGCTCGTAATTTGCAGCAACGGCCGAACCCGATCAGCGACATGGTTCGAGCCGGTCCGTTTCCCGGCATTGAAGATTTTCTTCGCGAGTTCTCCATGGCTCCCGTCATGCGCGGGATCGAGCAGGCGCCGCGCATGAAGGTCGATGTCGAGGAGACAGACAACGCTTATATTCTCAGGGCGGAGGTGCCGGGCGCCGACAAGGAAGATATTACGGTATCGATCGATCGCAACACTGTTTCCATCCGCGCCAATGTGGAGCAACAGATGTCCGACCAGAAGGGCAGCATGATCCGGTCGGAACGACTCTTCGGCGAAGAATTCCGGACGTTCACATTTCCACAGGAGGTCGATGATGCCGGCGCGGAGGCCAAGGTGGAAAACGGCATACTGGTGCTAACCCTGCCGAAAAAGACCGGAGCCGGAGGCAAGAAACTGACTATTCAGTGAGCCGGGCGGCGGCCTTCCGCATCACCCCCGGCAGTTTAGCGGTCGACTCGAATGAGCCGCGGCCTTTTATAGCAACGACTTCGCCGCCGACGCCTTGACCTGCATTCGTCGTGCGGCGGCCTGCTCCAGCGCGTCGATCATCGCGAGGTCGGTCGCGCCGGCGCGGTTCGCGCCGCCGAGAATTTTTCCTTAACGCACGTATTCTGCTTCGGCGAGCACTTCGACATCCGCGGCCTCGGTCCCATCGTTTTTCACTTCCCTTTGCGCCACGTTGCCGCGATGACATTCCGTTGTCGATAAGCTGCATGATTTTCCACGACGCAAGCGTGATTCGCCAAAGTTAGACATAGCACAGGTATTCATCATCCTTATAGGCACTATGCCGAACGGAAATTGGCGCTTGACGTCAGACAACCTATACTGCAATGCAGCATTCAGACAGTTGCATGAGAAGCGCAGCAAACCTTGCTGAAGCGCATCTGTTCTGTATATCCCACCAATGACGGCTGCAAATCGCCTTCCCTGGTGCGGCGAATATATGAAAGAGGTTTAGATGAAATCGAATTACAAAGTCGGCACTCGAATGCGACAGCTTGCGAGCCTGCCGCTGCAATTCATGCATACGCTGGCGCGGCCTGTCCCCTTGGCCGCATCGCCGGCCCTGAATCCGGACGCGTGCCCGGACATCCACCCATCGAGAGGACGCGGCCACCTCACCGGATGGCGTGTCAGGCAGGATACGGTTTCGCGCGCCCGCCGCCGTACGCCCCAATCGTGGCCCTACGCCAGAAGCGAAGGCCCGTCGGCGCGCTTCAGCCTCATCAATCTGCAAAAGGAAAGCATGCGCGCGCCAGGGACATTCCTGGAAGGTTCCATAATCAATGATGCCGGACAGCGCGCGTACAAGTTGTACATACCAAGCTGCTATCGCGGCCAGGCTCTGCCCCTGGTGGTGATGCTGCATGGCTGCAAACAGGATCCGGATGATTTCGCTGAAGGCACGCGCATGAATCTGGTTGCGGAACAAAAACAATGCTTCGTCCTCTATCCTGCGCAGTCGGGAGCGGCAAACCGTCCGAAATGCTGGAGCTGGTTCAATGCCGCCGACCAGGAGAGGGAACGCGGCGAACCTTCGCTGATAGCGGACACGGTGCGGGAAGTCATCCGGTCTTACCGCATCGACGAGAGCATGGTATATATCGCCGGTCTCTCGGCCGGCGGCGCCATGGCCGTCATCATGGCGACCACTTATCCGGAGATATTCGCCGCCGCGGCCGTGCATTCGGGATTGCCCTACAACGCCGCCACCGGATTATTCTCCGCGATATCGACGATGAAGATCGGTCCGCGCTACCGTGACCAATGCGGCG
>JAQGLQ010000537.1 GCA_028292785.1 Noviherbaspirillum sp.
GCCTGATTTCTATCTCGGGCGGCAGGCTGATCGGCGACCGCTCGTTGCGCCCGGGCTGTTCGGTGCCGCCGCGCCGCCAGCGGATCGTCGCCGGATCGACACCGTGTTCGTCCTTGAGGATGCCGCGTATCCACAGGTTCGCCGTGATCTGGTATTCGGGGACTCCGATGGTCTTGCCGGCCAGGTCGGCCGGCGTCGTGATGCCGCGGTCGGTGCGGACATAAATTCCGGAATGGCGGAACACGCGGGATACGAAGGCCGGAATCGCCACATAGGGATTGTCGCCGCGGGCCGTCGTCATGATATGGCTGCTGATCGAGATCTCGGTAATGTCGAAATCCTGATCGCGGAAGGCACGGTGAAACGCCTCTTCAGGTTCGATGATGAACGGATTGATATCACATCCCTCGACGCCCACGCGGCCGTCGAGCAGCGCCTTGGTCCGGTCGTAATCGCATACCGCCATGCTCAAGCTGAGTGTAGACAAAAAATTCTCCTGAAAAAAATCATGTGTTAGGGCGCCGGAGCATCGAGCAAGGCCCGCGGAAACATCGCATGCACACCCTTGTTGCCGTCCACGATCTGCGTGACGTGCAGGTCGCAGGCGAGGCTGCAGCTGACATAGGCGTCGATTGGCGACCAGCCTTTCAGCTCGACCAGCCACGCGATCATTTCGCGCAGCGCCTGCTTGGCCGCATCATCGAGATCGGGATCGAGGCCCATCGCGATGTAGTGGTCAGGCGTGACCGCGCGCGGAAACCGCAGCCCCGTCGCCTTGTGCAGGACAATCTCGAAGGTGCCCGTGAGCGCTGTCTCGAGCGCGGTCAGCGACACTTCGCCATCGCCTTGCACCGCATGGCCGTCGCCCACCGAAAAGAGCGCGCCCGGTTCCTGCACCGGCAGCAGCAGCGTGCTGCCCGCGGTCAGTTCCTTGTTATCGAGATTGCCGCCGTATTCGCGCGGCTCGATCGACGAGACCCTTCCGTAGTCGGCGCGCGGAGCCACCGCCATGATTCCGAAGAAAGGCTTGAGCGGGAGCGTGAGGCCCCATGGAAGCTGCGCCGTGCGCTTTTCGATATCGATCGGTATGTTCAGGATCTGCAGCGCGCGGAAATCCTCCGGCAGGCCGCCGCGCACGGGCCGCACGGCGTTATAGGCCCAGTCCTGGCGCAGTTCGATCGACAGTATGCGGACTTCGAGGGTATCGCCCGGCTCCGCTCCTTCGACCCATATCGGGCCGGTGATGATGTGCGGCCCGAGATGCGGCTTGCAGGCCTCGAGCACGGCCGCGTGGTCGGGCAGTATGTTGACGGCCTTGGCCGATTCTTCCTTCGATCCGCTCAGCGTTTCAATCGTGACGCGGTCGCCGGATCTGATGCGCATGACCGGCGCGATGGCTGCATCGAGATGCCCCCAGTGCACCGTTTTCGGCGTGGCGCGAAGCGTGTGGTGCGTGCTCATCTGTCTCCTTCGTTCAGGTTTCCGGATGGTCATTTGGCGAAGACTTGGCGCTCTGACTTGGCAGGCATGAAGCTGGCGTTGAACATCATGGCCGGATCGGGTGACTGCTTCAGGCCGAACGCGGCCACGATCTGATTGACCATGCTTTCGACCCGGGTCTTGTCGGCGGCGCCGATTCCATTCGCCTTGACGTTCGGCGTTCCGATCGATGCATCCAGCGCGAGGCGAAGGCGGCGCTTTTCGACCTCGACATTGATCAGCGGATCGCGGGCATGCACGTACTTGATCGAACCGTCCGGATCGGCAATCACTTCGCGTGCGCCACGCGTGAACGCGCGCAGGAACGCAGCCACCGCCTTCGGATTCGATTCGATGAACGACTGATTGGCGATAATCGCATTGCCGTACATTTTTACGCCGTAATCGACGAACTGCATGATTGAAAGATCTTCATCCTTCACGCCGCGCGCATTCAGGTTCATGAGGCTGGTGAAATAAAATCCGGTGACGGCATCCACTTCGCCGCGAACGAGCAGGGTTTCTCGCAGCGGCGGCTCCATGGTTTTCCAGTTCAGCTTGGCGGCATCGATATTGTTGGCCTTGGTGAATAGCGAAAACAGCTTGCGCGTCGGGTCGAAGATCGGAGCACCGAGCGTCTTGCCCACCAGGTCCGACGGCTTGTTGATATTTGACTTCTTCAGCGAGAACACCGCCAGCGGCGCCTGTTCATACACCAGGTAGACCGACTGCATGCGGCCGGTCGCGGCGGCCTGGTTGTTGGCGATGAACTCGATCATTGCGCCAAGATCGGCAAAGCCCATGTCGTAGGCGCCCGAGGCGATGCGGTTGACGGTGCTGCTGGACCCTGCTCCCGCATCGATCGTGACGTCGAGGCCCTCCTGCGCGAAGTAGCCTTTCGCCAGCGGCAGCAGGAACAGCGCGGACGGTCCCTCGAAGCGCCAGTCCAGGGCGAACTTGATTTTGACGGGAGCCGCCTGCGCGATAGCGGCCGCGCTCGACAGCGACAGGCACAAGCTCGCCATGCCGAGAGCAAGCATGCGCCGGATCGAAGTGCGTTTGTTCATGAATGGCCTTCCAGGTGGTTGAGATTGACTTGATTCGGGAATTTGATTCGGGAAACCGCGGCGTCCGGTCACCGGACCTCCGGTTGGGGCGTCACGCGAAAGTCGACACTGCGACTCGTCGGCGAGACTTTGTTCGACACGTCATTCTTCATGGTGGCCCCGGTGGTTTGCGCGTTAGTCCGTGCAGCAACTCTCGCAAGATGCGTGCCCGCGCCGGAAGCGCAGAAAACCGGTGCCGTGGGCTTGGACGGAGGGTCCGGACCGACGGCTGCCGGAATATACGTGGTACACCACGTTTTTTTGCACCGTTTGCTTGCATGGCGCTCCTGATTTGTGCAAAGCCGGCGCGCGCGGTTGGAACTGCCCTCGGATGGAAAGGGCCGGCATGGGGCCGGCCTGCAAACAAATGCGGTCGCGCGGCATTCCGCCGAAGATAGTGTGGAATGGTTCGAGACAGGTGGACGGGAAGTTTCCGCGCAAGCCTGGCGTGCCGGCTTGCCGCGGGCTGTTGCGTGTCGGGCTGTGAAGAGTCCCCGCTCGACCGACCCGGGGATCATGCCGGCGCCGGGCCTCAGCCTGCCTCGCCCAGCAGGCTGACGTGCGCCGCGACGATGCGCCATCCTTGGGCGGTCCGCATCCAGGTCTGGCTCTGACGGCCGATGCGGCT
>JAQGLQ010000553.1 GCA_028292785.1 Noviherbaspirillum sp.
GAAAGGCACATGGAATTCGAGACCGGGCCTGCCGGAAAAATCAACGACGACGCGCGACAGCGCTTCGTCCAGAGGGACATAGGCGTGGCCATAGCGGCGCACGCCTTTTTTATCGCCTATCGCCTTCGCGAAGGCCTGGCCTAGCGTGATCCCGACATCTTCCACGGTGTGATGCGCGTCGATATGCAGATCGCCCTTGGCTTCGATGTCCAGATCGATCAGGCCGTGACGCGCGATCTGGTCGAGCATGTGGTCGAGAAAAGGCACGCCGGTGTTCAGCTTTTGCTGACCGGTGCCATCGAGGTTGATCACGACGCGGATTTGCGTCTCGTTGGTATTGCGCGTGATCTCTGCAACGCGTGACGTAGGCATGTTCAGATGGATAAAAAATTATGATGCGAGCGTTGCTTTGAATGCATCAAGAAACAATTTGTTTTCTTCGGGGGTACTGACGGTCACCCGCAAACAATTGTCTAGCAGTGTGTGCATTCTACCGACATTTTTGATCAAAACCTTACGCTCCAATAATGCGGAAAATACTGCATCGGCATTTGTGTTGCCTGGTCTCACGCGAATCAGCAGGAAATTCGCCGCCGAGGGGAATACTTCGATGCCGGGCAATGCTGCGAGCGCCTGTGCCAGGCCGGTTCTCTCCTGCCGCAGACTGGCCGCCTGGGCATCCAGCACATCGGCATGTTCAAGGACGAATTCGGCGGCGGTTTGTGTTAGCACATTGATATTGTAGGGCGGGCGGACCTTTTCGAATTCCGCCAGCAGCGCCGCGTTGGCAGACATATAACCGAGCCGGATTCCGGCCAGGCCAAGCTTCGATACCGTGCGCATCACGATCAGGTTATCGAATTCGGCGAGCCGGGACATGAAGCTGGCCTGCGCGAAAGGCTGGTATGCCTCGTCGACCACGACCACGCCGGACTGGCCGATCGCGCGAATGATGTCCGCCATATCGTCGGCGTCGAACAGATTGCCGGTCGGATTATTCGGATAAGCGAGATACGTGACTGCCGGCTTGTGACGCGCAATGGCGTCGAGCATCGCCGCTTTGTCGAGGCTGAAATCCGCTTTCAGCGGAACGCCGATGAATTCAAGCCCGGCAAGCCGCGCGGACATCGCATACATCACAAAACCGGGCACCGGCGCGAGTACTTTCGCCGCCGGCCTGGCGCAAGCGACCGAGATCATCGATATCAATTCGTCCGACCCGTTGCCGAGCACCACGTCGAAACCCGCCGGCACGCCGAGCCTTTCGCAAATGCTTGCCTTCAGTTTCTTGTAGGACGGCACCGGATAACGGTTCATCGCCGCTTGCGCCAGCCGCTGCCCGAGTTCGGCCCGCAGATGCTCCGGCAGCGAGTAAGGGTTCTCCATCGCATCCAGCTTGACGAAGCCGGCGGAGTCGGGAACAGGGTAAGCCGCCAGCGAGCGGACATCGGATCGGATGACATTATCGATCAAGGACATTTTTTATCCAGTTCGGCCACAGCCGTTTCAGAGATGTTGCGGCCGCTGCCCGCGGCCTCGGATTTGAGATCATCGAGACGTTTCTCGATCAGCCGGCAATAGTCGGGATTCAGTTCGAAGCCGACGAAACTGCGGCCGCAGCGCCGTGCCGCCACCGCCGTCGTGCCGCTGCCCATGAAGGGATCCAGCACTACTCCGCCAGGCGGGCACGACGCCTTGATCATGCGCTCGATGATTTCGAGCGGCTTCTGCGTCGGATGGTCGGCGCGTTCCCGGTGTTCGCGATGCAGGCGCGATACGCTCCATAGGTCTTTCGGGTTGTAGCCGATTTCCAGCCACTTCGCGCCGACAAAAATGGAACGTGACCTGGCCTTCTTGGTTTGCGCATCGTAGGGGATGCGCACCGCGTCGAGATCGAAGAAATACTCTTTCGAGTTGGCAAAGAAACCGATGGTGTCGTGTACCGAGGAAAATCTGCGCGTGGTCCCGCCCATGGAGGGAACCCTGCGATCCCAGATGATTTCATTCACCATGGTCATGCGCTGCTTGAGCATCACGAAAATTTCGGGCGAATAGCGCCATGTCAGAAAAATATACAGGCTGCCGGTCGGCTTCAGCTTCGGCAATGCGGCGTCGACCCACTGTTCGGTCCACCGCAAATAGGCCGCGGCATCGAGCTTGTCGGAATCGTTGCCGTAGTCCTTGCCCAAACCATAGGGTGGATCGGCGATCAGCAGATCGATACTCGCGTCCGGAATACGTGCCAGGCCATCCAGCGCGTTCTCGCAGTAGATGCGATCGCACCACGCCGTCATATGGCGCTGCTCACATCGGGGAATCTCATTTCAGCCGGTACTCCGCCGATCTGGCATGCGCCTGCAATCCCTCGCCATACGCGAGTTCCGCAGCCACCTTGCCCAGCGTCTGCGCGCCCGCTTCGCTCACATGCAGAATGCTCGAACGCTTCTGGAAGTCGTACACGCCCAGCGGCGATGAAAAACGCGCGGTGCGCGAAGTCGGCAGCACATGGTTGGGGCCGGCGCAATAGTCGCCAAGCGATTCGGAAGAAAAGCGTCCGAGGAACATCGCCCCCGCATGACGAATCCGGTCCGCCCATTTCTGCGGTTCGGCGGCGGAGATCTCGAGGTGTTCAGCCGCGATCATGTTGGCGATCTCGCATGCTTCTTCCATGTCGCGCACCTTCACCAGTGCGCCGCGGTCGGTCAGCGAGGTGCGGATCACATCCTTGCGCGGCATCGTGTCGAGCAG
>JAQGLQ010000580.1 GCA_028292785.1 Noviherbaspirillum sp.
GAGGTCCCGACCATCGCCGAGTCCGGCGTTCCCGGCTTTGACGTCAGCATCACCCTCGGCGTGTTCGCGCCCGCGGGTACGCCGCGCAATATCATCGACAGGATCAATGCGGAAGTGTCCAAGGCGCTGAAGTCGCCCGACGTGCAGCAGCGCCTGCATACGCTGGGCGTGGAAGGCGTCGGCTCCACGCCGGAGCACTTCACCGAGGTGATCCGCAAGGAGCTGGTCTCCTACCAGAAGCTGGTCAAGGAAACCGGCGCCCAGCTTGATTGACCCTGATGCCGTGACACGGTTTTATTGAATGGAGAGTATGGTGGACATGTCCGAACCACGGCGCAGCGATTCCTATTCTGCGTTTCTGAAAGAGTTCCCGAAGACCGGCCCCGGAACGCCCGCCGGGAACATGCTCAGGCATTACTGGCACCCGGTGTGCCTGTCCGAGGACCTGAAAGACCTGCCTTATCCGGTGCGCATGTTGGGCGAGGACCTGGTGGCCTTCCGCAGCCGGGATGGCGAAGTCAATCTGGTCGGCGCGCGCTGCCCGCATCGCTGCGCATCGCTCGATTACGCGCAGATCAAGCCGCAGGGACTGTCGTGCTCCTATCACGGCTGGACCTTCGACGGCCGCGGCCGCTGCACGGATACGCCGCTGGAGCCGCTGAACAGCACGCTCAAGGATGAAGTCAGGCATCTCTGGTATCCGGCGCGCGAGGCGCACGGCATCGTGTGGTGCTACATGGGCCAGGACAAGGAAAATCCGCCGCCCTTGCCGATCATCGACATTCTTACCCGCACCGATGGCGAGCTGGTGGTGCTGCGCGGCGATTTCCGCAATTACAGCTACCTGAACTTCATGGAGAATTTCGCCGACATGGGGCACGTCTACGTGCTGCACATGCTGGCGCCGGGCACCTTGCCCAAGGAAGTCGAGCCGTACTGCGACATGACAGTCAATACCGACTGGCGGCAGATCGTCCATCGCAATATCGAAACCGACTTCGGCATGAAGAGCGTGCTGGTGCACGACACCGCGGACCCCAACCGCAAGTTCGTCAATACCTGGAGCATCGGCATGCCGACGTTCTGGCGCTTCGGCGGCATCTCGGCGGGACTGCCGCCCGATTTCACCGACGACCGGCGCGAATCCGGCGGCATCCTGCGCATCATCGACGACGAGCATTTCGAGATCTTCCGCTTCACGCTGGTACGGCCGGGAAATTTCCGCAGCACGTTCTTCCCGCGCGCCAACGATACCAGCCGCGGCCTCGCCGAAGGCATTACCGGCCTGGTCGAGAAAAAGGATTACGATTACCGCAAATATCCGGCATGGGAAGGCCTGCCTCCGGTGGAGGACCTGGTGATCCAGGAATCGCAGGGCGCGATCCCGCCGCGCGAACATGAATATCTCGGCACCTCCGATACCGGCGTGGTGCTGCTGCGGCGGCTGTGGCGCAAATCGATCGAAGCGGTGGCCGCCGGCAAGCCGCCGAAGACGATCGCCCTCGACGAGAACAATGTTTTCAAGGTCGATACCTTCAAGGGCTTCGCGAAACCGGACGAGATCGAGCTTGGACCGAAGAACATGCCGACTTCCGAGGATGGACGCGGCCTGATTCGCGATGCGCAGGGAAGACTGGTTTTCACCGACGACACGACGAAGGGATGAGGAGACATGGATAAGGACGCAATACGCAACATCGAGTGGGATTGCTCCCGGCTCGTGCTGAATTTTTACCGCTACCTCGACGAGAAGCGCTACGACGACCTGGCGGCGCTGTTCGACGAGGACGGCGCCTGGGAGCGGCTCGGCGAACCGTTGGTCGGCCCGCAGAAGATCCGCGAGACCATGAACGAGCGCGAAGACTGGCTGACCGCGCACGTCGTGACCAACCTGATGATCGACGTGGTCGACGAGAACAATGCCAATTCGGTGCAGTACATCACCTTGTACCGGCACCAGGGCTGGGATGAGTCCAAGGGACCGGCGCCGGTGGTGCTGCCGCTCGGCGTGCTGCGCCATCGCGACGCGCTGGTGCGCGTGGGCGGCGAATGGAAGTTCAAGCGCAAGACCAGCCGCGCCATCATGGTCAACCGCGAACGCGTGACGCACTACGACAAATAGGTACAAAAGGAAAATTCCCATGCTGAGTGCAAAGGACATGAAGGGCTTGTATGCGATCTTGCCGACCCCGGCGAAACCGCATGCGAACAGGATCGATGCGGTCGACACGGTCGATCTCGACGAAACCGAACGGGTGATCGGCGCGCTCATCCGCGACGGCGTCTCCGGCATCATCGCGCTCGGCACCACCGGCGAATGCGCCACGCTGTCGCGGCCGGATTACGAAGCCTTCGCCAGATGCGTGACCGACACGGTGGGCCGGCGGATTCCGGTCTTCCTCGGCACCACCGCGCTGGGCGCGCATGAGGTGGCGAGCCGGATGAAGTTCATCCGCGAATGCGGCGCGGACGGCACATTGCTGGGCCTGCCGATGTGGCAGCCGCTGACCACCAAGACCGCGGTCGACTACTACAAGGGCATGTCGGAATGCTTCCCCGACATCGCCATCATGGTGTATGCGAATGCGCGCGCCTTCCGCTACGACTTCCCGCTGGAGTTCTGGGAAGCCGTGGCGCGCGTTGCACCTACCGTGGTCTCGGCCAAGCTGTCGCGTCCCAAGGACCTGACTCGACTGATCGAAGTGACCGGTGGCCGCATCAATATCATGCCGAATGAAATGACGGTGCATGACTTCGCCGCCATCGCGCCCGACACCACCAATTCATGCTGGGCCACCGCGGCCGGCATGGGACCGTCAGCGCTGATTGCCTTGATGAATGCCGTGCAGAAGCATGACAAAGAGGGCATAGCGAAGATGGCCGCCGAAATCGCCTGGGCCAATGAACCGGTCAATCCCATCTTCAAGGACCCGGAAGTCTTCGCTTTCTACAATATCCAGGTTGAGAAAACCCGCATCAACGCGGCGGGTTATTGCAACAGCGGCCCGATCCGGCCGCCGTACGACGACTTGCCGGAACCGCACCGGAGCGCGTCAGTGGAATGCGGCAAGCGCTGGGCAGAGCTGCACAAGAAGTATGCCGGAGCGGTAAAGGCGTAAGCCACCAAGCGGTATCAATTTATTCGTGGACGAATCGAGATGAATGCAAACATTGAAAAAGGCCGGATGCTGATCGATGGACAGATGGTCGCCAGCGAGTCCGGCGAGTGGCTGGAATCGGTCAATCCCGCCAACGAAGAAGTGATCGGCTACGTGCCGATGGCAAGCGCCGCCGATGTCCATCGCGCCGTCGCTTCGGCGGAAAAGGCTCAGCCGGCCTGGGGGGCGCTGGACGCGGCGACCCGCGGCAAGTATGTCGCCAAGATCGGTCAGGCGCTGCGCGAGCGCGCCGATGAACTGCTCAAGCTGGAAGTCATCGACACCGGCAACACCATCACCAAGATGAAAGGCGACGTCGGCGCGGCCGCCCATGCGATGGAGTTCTTCGCCGGCCTGGCCACCGAGATCAAGGGCGAGTCGATTCCCGCCAGCGCCGACAACCTGCACATCACGGTGCGCGAGCCGTATGGCGTGGTCGGCCGCATAGTGCCGTTCAACCATCCGATCAAGTTCGCCGCCCATGCGATCGCCGCGCCGCTCATGGCGGGCAACTCGGTGGTCCTGAAACCGCCCGAGCAAAGCCCGCTGTCGGCCGCGGTATTTGGCGAAATCTGCCGCGACATCCTGCCGCCGGGCGTGGTCAACATCGTCACCGGCGCCGGCATGACCGGCGATGCGCTGGTGCGCCATCCGCTGGTCAAGCGCATCGCCTTCACCGGTTCGGTGCCGACCGGCATGGCGATCCTCCGCGCGGCCGCCGAGACGGCCGTCAAGAACATCACGCTGGAACTGGGCGGCAAGAATCCGTTGATCGCCTTCCCCGACATGGACCCGGACAAGATCGCCGAGGTCGCGGTGGGGGCGATGAACTTCGCCTGGTCGGGTCAGTCGTGCGGATCGACCAGCCGCCTGCTGCTGCATGAATCCCTGCATGACGCGGTGCTCAAGCGGGTGCTGGAACGGGTGTCGGACATCCGTCTCGGCGATCCGCTCGACCCGCAGTCGCAGATGGGTCCGCTCAATTCGAGGCGGCACTATGAGCGCGTATGCGCCATGGTGCAGTCGGGCATCGATGACGGCGCGACCCTGAGGACCGGCGGCAAGCGTCCTCCGGGATCGCAGTTCGAGCGCGGCTACTGGCTGCAGCCGACGGTGTTCTCCGATGTGAAGCCGAACATGCGTATCGCGCGCGAGGAGATTTTCGGACCAGTGCTGTCGGTGTTCAGCTGGCGCGACGAGGCAGAGGCGCTGGCGCTGGCCAACTCGACCGAATACGGCTTGACCGCATCGATCTGGACCAACGACATCAAGACCGCACTGCGGATGGCGCGCAACGTGAAATCCGGCTACGTCTGGATCAATGGCGCCTCGGCCCATTTCTATGGAACGCCTTTCGGCGGCTTCAAGAACAGCGGCCTCGGCCGCGAGGAAGGGCTGGACGAACTGCTTGGCTACACCGAGTGCAAGACCATCCATATCAAGCTGGTCTGATGGCACGCACGTCGGGAGGAGCGGCATGAAGATCGTCGTGACGGGCGGCAGCGGCCAGCTCGGCCGGGCGGTGGTGGCGGAACTGAGCGCGCACGGGCACGAAGTGCTCAGCCTCGACCGCAAGCCGCATCCGGAAGGCCACAAGCCTTCCTGGGTGGCCGACCTCCTCGATCCGGGCAGCCTGTTCGAGGCCTGCGCCGGCGCGGCGGGCGTGATTCATCTCGCCGCGCATATCGCGCCCAACCTGGCCACCGATTGCGCCACGTTCAACGATAACGTGGCGATGACCTACAACGTGTTCAGGGCGGCGGCGCAATGCGGTGTCAGGCGCGCGGTGTTCGCGTCGAGCGTGGCCGCGTACGGCTATCTCTACGGCCTGCACGACGAGATGCCGGACTACCTGCCGGTGGACGAGGACCATCCGTGCCGGCCGGTCGATCCCTATGGTTTGTCGAAGGTGGCCGGCGAACGGATCGCCGATTCGTTTGCGCTGCGCGACGGCATGCAGATCGCCAGCCTGCGGCTGCCGGGCGTGAATTACGATCCGGACTTCCGCCGCATCATGAGCCTGCAGAAGGACCCCGGCTTCCGGCGTCCCGGTTTCTGGAGCTATATCGACGTGCGCGATGCCGCCGTGCTCTGCCGTCTCGCGATCGAGGCGGATTTCGAGGGCCATCGGGTGTTCAATGGGGCGGCGCCGTCCAGTAACATGCGCGAACCCACGCCGGAGCTGATCGAGCGTTTCATGCCCGCGCTGAAGGACATCAGGAGCAGGGCCGACGGCAACTGGAGCGGCATCGATTCCTCGCGCGCGGAGCGCGAACTCGGCTTCCGCGCGCGGCATGTGTGGGAGACGCGGCCGGCGCAGTAACGGCGGCACGAGGCTCTGGCCGCCGCCTCATTTGCCATCCTGCCCGCTGCATGAATAACCGAGTTGCCACAGCAGCTGGCGCGTGAGCCAGGGCACCCATGAAGTTTTGTCCCGGGTCGCCAGGATTTGAACGAATCCATCTATTCTTCCATCGCTGTCGACCTGCACGCGGCCCTGGTCGAGCATGCGGATTTTTTCGAGAATGTCCTTGCGCATGCCGTCGCGCTGCGTCGCGTCGAGATCGTCCAGTAGAAACAGCAAATACATCGTGGGCGCATGCGGCGGAATGTTTCCATGCATGGTGGAAGCGAAGGCGATCGAGGCGAGGACACGGGCGCGGTCCGGCTTGTTCATCGATCGCAGCGCGCACGTCAGACGCGCGACGAACAAATCCTTGCATTGCTGCTCGGTTTCGGTGCCGGCATTTTGCTCGATTTCATCCAGGTAGCGCACGCCGACGATCTGGGCCAGCCGTTGCTGGCAGATCTTGTACTCTCTGACGGCAAAGTTGCCGCTGAGCGGCGGCTCCGTGAACACCGGCGTCAGATCCAGCGACGGCAATGCGTCGAATGGCAAGCGCCTGACAAGCTTGCTGGCGAGATTCCAGTTGCAGGATGCGATCGCCACTCGCATTCCGGGATTGCAATCGATCCCGGCTTTGCAGAGACGGCAGATCAGATCGGCATGCCCGTTCCAAACCGCAATGCACAGGGCATCCCATCCCTTGTACGATCCGGCCTCGATGGGCGCGTCGATCTTCGCGCCTGCGTCGAGCAGGACGTCGATCACGCTCCCGAAATTTTTCGATGCAGCGAGATGCAATGCGTTACAGCCCGAGAAGTAGTTCACCGGAACGACGGCGGCGATGTCGCAGCCGGCCTTTATCAAGGCGGTGGCCACAGCGGCGCGATCATTGAGCGCCGCGATGTGCAACGCCCTCAGTCCTTGCGACTTCCCGGTCCGCACTATCGCTTCGAGCATAACGCCCGCACGCAGCAGCGTGTCGATCGCTTCCACGCAACCGGATGCCGCGCACAAGTGCAGCGCATTCCATCCCTCGCAGGGTCCTTTCTCGACGGTCAGCAAAGCGTCGACCCCCGATTGGAGCAATGCCATCACGATCTCCGCATGGCCGCCCGCCGCGGCGAGATGCAGCGCATTCATGCCCATCTCGCTGCCGTGTTCGACGCGTGCCGACGCATCCGCTCCGCGCGCAAGCAGCAGCCTGGCGATGCATGGCCGTCCGTCGTGGATCGCCAGATGCAATGCAGTCCAGCCACGCTGGCCAGTGTGATCGACACTCGATCCCGCCTTGAGGAGCACGTCGACCATGTCCGCATCGCCGCGGCGGACCGCGCATGCAAGAAGAGTGTCGTTTTCCAAGTTCTTGCATTGATCGAGGTCGGCCCCGGTCATTCCATCGATGCCGATGAGGCACGACAATAATCGGCAGTCTCCCGCTTCGATCGCGTCGAACAGCTGACGCTGCGTGGTTTCCTTCCGCGGGACGTCGACGTCTTTCGAAATAAGCATGTCACCTATGCGGCTGCCGATCATTAGCAACTCCTAAATGGTCAAAGATGCAAATATTGCCATATTTGAAACATTGGTTGTGGGAAAGGGCCGGCCATTCGCATCAGTTTCATGACGTTCAGGCCGCATGCGCTTTCGAGACCAGTGAGTCGCCATCAGAAAATCGCTTAAACGGCAGGTGGAAGTATTAGTTGAACGTAATGCGCACTTCTCTCCACTCATTCGGAGCCACCGTAATAGTCGGTAGGCATCGATATTGGATTAATTTTTGAGAAGCATATAAAGCGAATGATCGAATCGAAAAAATACAGACCTGTTCTTGACCATTTAATAAGCAACCATGAGCCTTTTACCGCTGAAGTCAAAAGTCATCATTGGTACGAACTGTTGACTCCGCGCGCAGCGGATCTTCAGAGAAAATTCGATGCCCTGGCAAAAGGTCAATGTTTGCAGGTCGATGGGCACGATGAAAACACGGGTCTGTTTGCCACGCGAGTGACCGATGCGCCGGACAAAAATACGACGGCGCTCCAGATATCCGCATATCTTGGCCTGCCCGAGGAACTCGCTGAATTGAAACTGGATGCGCTCGTTTTGACGGACGTCGATGAAGTGGACGAACTGGATTTCCACTACCTGAAATCACTCAAGTCGCTTTATATCCTGGGAGAGTGTCCTTACCTGGAATCGATTAGCGTGAACAAGGGCACCAACGTCGTCGTGGAGCTGCCGGAAAGCATATGGATGCAGGTTTTTTCAAAGCCAAAATACGGGTTTCCAACAGGCTTGGGGGAGGACGAGATGCGTGAGGAATTCGCTTTGACGAAAGCAATTGAAAAATTCGGGACCCCGCAAAATATTGAACAGTCCAATATGTTAAAAATGGGCAGCCACACCGCGCAAATGCTGACCGTCAAGTATTGCAGCGATACTGAACATCAAGAGGTTGAGATTCAAAGCGGAAAGAATCTATTTGACCTCGTTGGATTCCGACTCACTACCGAAAGCGAACCGGATGGCCATGACAAATATTGTTTTGATGAAATCGATTCCACCATCAAGTTCGGCGACGAGTCCATTGGGAAAATCGGTACGGAAGCGCCCGGAAAAAAGACCGTTTGAAAAAATGAGAGGTTGATTCCTTCCTCGAATGCGCGTCGGGTCATCCTGACCCGACAGAATTCGCCATTGACGAGAATATCTTCGTTCATCCCTTCACCGGCCGCTTTTTTTCCCGGTCGAGAAACAGTTCCGCGAGCACGGAACGCAACCACCCATGTCCCCGGTCGTGATGCGAGCGCCGATGCCAGAACTGGGTCACCTTCACCGCGGGCACGGTAAACGGCAGCGGCAGCGACTTGAACTCCTGCTCGCGGCCGAAAGTGTAGACCGCATGCCATGGCATGACGGCGATCAGGTCGGTCTTGGCGAGAATAGTCGGCACCACGGCGTAATGGGGCGTATGCAATGCGACCTTGCGCTTGGCCGCGCGCTTGCCAAGCGCCTTGTTGATCATGCCTTCCACCAGTGCCGGCGCGGAGACGGAGATGTGTTCCGCTTCCATGAATTCCTTCATGCTGATCTGGTCGCCTATCATCGGGTGTGCGCTTCGCATCAGGCACACCAGCGGTTCGTTGAACAGATGCTGCTGGTAGAAATCGGTATGCATCTGCGGTACCTGGCCGATCGCCAGGTCCGCCTTGCCCTGTTCCAGCGCGTCGCGGTAATGGGAGCGCTCCATCTGCGTCGAGATGATCCGCACGCCCGGCGCGACCTGTTTCAGATACGGGATCAGCCGGGGCAGGAAGATCAGTTCCGCTATATCCGTCATCAGCAGGTTGAACACCCGGTTCGATGTCGCGGCATCGAAGGGCAGGTCGAGTTCGAGGGTATTCCGGATGGCGCTGATCGCCTCCGATACCGGGCCGGCCAGTGTCTGCGCGAAGGCGGTCGGCTTCATGCCGCGCGTGGTGCGCACGAACAGCGGGTCCTTGAAGGTCTGGCGCAGCCGCTGGACCGCATGACTCATCGCCGATTGCGTAAGGCCGAGCTGCGCCCCGGCGACGGTGAGATTGCCTTCCTTTAGGACCGCGTCGAACACCCGCAGCAGATTGAAGTCGAAAGTATTGATATTCATGTGCGCTATTCGACCCAGGCCAGGCCGTCGCGCGCCAGCAGCGCGGCGGCCGCGTCCGGTCCCCAGTTGCCGGCGGCGTAGGGAAGCGGGCGCTCGTTGAGCACGCCCCATCCTTCGAGTATCGGATCGACCCAGCTCCACGCCGCCTCGAGTTCGTCGCGCCGCATGAAATGGGTAAGGCGGCCGCGCACGACATCGATCAGCAGGCGTTCGTAAGCCTCGGCGCGGCGCTGTGAAAACGCCGATTGCAGATCGAGATTCAGATTCACCGGGCGCATCTGCATGCCGCTGCCCGGCTCTTTCGCCATGAGCTGCAGCTGTATCGATTCTTCGGGCTGCAGCTGGATCACCAGCCGGTTCGCATGGTTGTGCGCGGCATCCGGGAAGATCGAGAACGGCTGGTCGGCGAATTCCACGACGATCTGCGACAGCTGTTTCTTCAGGCGCTTGCCGGTGCGCAGATAGAAGGGCACGTTGGCCCAGCGCCAGCTATTGACATAGGTGCGCAGCGCGACGAAGGTTTCGGTGCGGCTCGCCTGCGGCACGCCC